>NZ_BTGX01000017.1:0-7321 GCF_057543435.1 Candidatus Rickettsia mendelii
GTAATATAGTATCGTTAGTAGCATTCTGTAGAGTTTGACTAGCAGTTTTTAGTTGTTGCTGTTTCATTTTCTCTCCTTTCATATGTTTTATTGCTGCCATAGCACCTTGCTGCTGTAAATCTGCAGCTGTAGGTTCTCCTTTTATAGAAGACAAAGATTTATTTTTATTATCAAATTGCTTTTCTCTTTCTATACTAGTATTTATAGTGTTACGTTCTTTTTCTATACTTATAAACTGTTTATTAATAAATTCTAATTCTGATGTAATTTTCCACTTTTCTTCTCTAGAAAGATCTTCGCTAACTTTCTTTGCTTCGAGTTCTTTTTTTCTATTCTCTAATCCTGTGTATTTTTTATTTAATTCTTCTAAGCGCTTAGCATGATTATCCACTTTTTCTTCAACACTCACTGCTTGCATCTTAGAAGTATCACTTACTTTCCTATTTAAAATTTTTTGTGCAAGCTCCGTATCAAATAAAAGTGGTTTACTACTGTTTACAGTTACATCTTTTCCAAGATCTGAGTGTATTAGATCTTCAAAACTTACTTTAGAACTGAGTAATTCTTTACTAGAACTAGATATTTGTGGATCGTTTTGCTGTAAATTTTTTGTAATTTTCTCAATATTTTTATTAAGTTCTAAAATTGAACTATACTTTTCTAATTCTTCTCTAGGGTTTATAATATTCTCATATTGATTCTTTAAATCTTCTCTTAAATAATCATATGTTGCCTTAATAGATGTTACTTTAGTTTCAAAACTTGCTGTAATTTTTGCTGCTAACTGTACTGATTGTTCAGTAGGCTGTTTTCCTTCTTCACTTAAAGGCTGAATTATAACTTTAGATCTTTCTCCTAAAAACCACCTTGATAATATATTTGGTTTATAGACTTGAATTTCTGTATTACCACCATTAGCATCTTTAATTATTATACTTCCTTCATAACCGATAAACTTATTAAGTAATGTTTTAGGACTTTTAAATTCTGCTATTAATTCATTATCATTTTGTAATTTAGGGAAAATACCTTTAATATCCTTCTTATTTTCTAAAAATTTATCTAATTTTTTAAAAGTTTTATCATCTTTAGAACTTATATTATCTATTTCATAACCAGGACTACTATCGACAAAATTCAGTACAAATGGTTCCTGTTTTATGCCATCATATATCTTTTTCAAGAAATTATCATTAAAATTTTGATTTTCGTTAGTACCTCTTAAATTATTTTTTAACTGCTCAAAAGTCATCTTTTTTGAATTAGGAATACTTGCATTATGAAGATCGGTATTAAGCATAATTACTTGAAAAGCAAGTATATATGCTGCATCTTTACCATTTATTTCACCATTTAAGTTTTGTTCATAATATTTTGAACCAAAGCTTTCAACTAATCTATCTATTTTTTGAGCCTCCCCTGGCAATTTAAATGATTGCAAAAATTCCCGTAAACTTTCTAAATAATCTTTTCCTTTAAGATTAAACTGTTTAACAAAATTCTCTAATACTTTTTTATTATCTTCTCCATCTGTTCCAAGATAATCTCCAACAAATTCTAAATTGAGATTATTTCTTTCTTCATGAAAAAATTTAGCCATTTCTTCTGCAAAATACTCATTGTTATCAGCACACAATTTTTTAATTTCTGCAATTCCATTTTTTGGTTTAATATTAAAAAGTTTAATTATTTCTTTTTTTATTAACGTGTCCATTTTACCTCTCACAAATTAATTAATTTTTAATATATAGTAATTAAAAACCTTTTACAACTTCAATACAAGCAAAAGTCGCAATTTTTAGTATTTCACTAGCCGTCGCTGTAGCTTGCAGAATTTGTACAGGTTTTTCAAAACCATTGGTTATAGGACCTATAAAACTATTCGATGAAAATTCTTGTAGTAATTCAGTAGAGATAGCAGCAGAATTTAAACCAGGCATAATTAATACATTAGCAGGCCCTGATAATCTGCAAAATCTATATGATTTATGCAACTCAGAATCTAATGCAACCCTAGCTGACATCTCACCATCATATTCAAAATTTATATCCATACCATTAAACTTTATTTTCTCTTTGTTAAAATTATCAAGTATATTTATTGCTTCACGAACACGAGCTGTTTTTTCATTAGAAGAATTACCAAAAGTTGAAAAAGAAAGAAGAGCAACTCTTGGAGTAATTCCCATATTTTTAGCAATTTCTGCCGTTTGAGTTGCTATTTGTGCTAGTTCCCAGCTATTTGGATATTCGCTAATACAATTATCAGCAATAATTATATTATTACTTTTAGCAATCATAATTGAATAACCTAGAATTCTACGGTTAGGCTTTGGAGAAATAACCTTCATTATATCTTCTAAGCTATCAACATAACTTTTAGTAATGCCTGTTAAAAGAGCATCACCATCACCACATGCTACCATACAAGCAGCAAAAATATTCTTATCTGTTTTAACAAGCTTAATACAATCACGATATAAATAACCCTTGCGCTGCAGTCTTTTATACATATAATTAGTATATTTCTCAAGCTGATCACTTAAAGCTGCATTCATTATTTGAATTCCATCTAAGCTAATATCTTTACCTATCTTTTTTAATATAGTTTCAATTCGTTCAGTGCAACCAATTATAATAGGATGACCGTATTTCTCATCTCTCATCATAATAGCAGCAACAATTACTTCTTCTTCCTCTCCCTCAGCAAAAACAATTCGTCTAAGAGGCGCATTGTGTATTTTTTCATATAAGAAATTCATATAGTTAGAAGTAGGATTTAACCTACTTGCTAATTCTTTTTTATATTTACTAATATTAAAATCCTTAATTTTAGCAACACCACTCTCTATTGCTGCTTTAGCAACTGCTGCTGGTACTACAGTAATTAAACGTGGATCAAAAGGTACAGGAATAATATAGTCCATACCAAAAACCATTTTACGTCCTGAATAAGCTTTATATACCTCTTCTAGCACAGGTTTACGAGCTAAATCTGCAATTGCTTTTGCTGCCGCTATTTTCATTTCTGTATTAATAGTCTTAGCTTTTACATCTAACGCTCCTCTAAAAATATAAGGAAAGCCCATAACATTATTAATTTGATTATTATAATCAGAGCGACCCGTTGCTATAATTGCATCATCTCGCACAAGCTTGATTTCCTCAGGAGTAATTTCAGGATCAGGGTTAGCCATAGCAAAAATAATAGGATCATTTGCCATCTTACTAACCATTTCTTTAGTTACTGCTCCTTTTACTGATAATCCTAAAAATATGTCTGCACCATTTAATGCCTCTTCTAGAGTTTTCAACACAGTATTACTTGCATACAACTCTTTCCATTTATTCATACCTTCCTTTCGTCCTTGGTAAACAACACCGTTAGTATCGCACAAAATAATTTGTGATTTATCTGCACCAAGAGCAATTAATAAATCAATACAAGCAATAGCAGCAGCACCAGCACCGTTAACAACTATTTTTAAATCTTCAAATTTACGATTAGTAAGATACGCAGCATTTATGAGTCCTGCTGCTGTAATAATTGCTGTTCCGTGCTGATCATCATGAAATACTGGTATATCCATTAAAGATTTCAACTTCTCTTCTATAATAAAACATTCAGGAGCTTTAATATCTTCAAGATTAATACCACCAAAACTATAACCTAAGTATTTTACAGCATTAATAAATTCTTCAGGATCCTCAGTATTAACTTCTAAATCGATTGCATCAATATCAGCAAATTTTTTAAATAATACTGCTTTCCCCTCCATAACCGGTTTTGAAGCAGCAGCTCCTAAATTACCAAGACCAAGTACTGCTGTACCATTAGATATTACAGCAACTAAATTACCTCGAGCCGTATATCTATATATCTGTTCAGTATTTTTAGCGATTTCAAGGCATGGAGCTGCAACACCAGGAGAATAAGCAAGTGATAAATCTTGCTGCGTAACAAGTGATTTTGTTGCTGAAATAGCAATTTTACCTGGCTTATCTTTTTCATGATACTCAAGTGCTTCAGCATAATTTATTTTATTCATTTTATCCATTTTATAAAATTTCCTGTTTTATTTGTTATCCTAATATATACATAATAATTGATATAGTAATTACCGAAAAAAAAGTAGTAAATGTTATGATTGATGCCATAGAATCTGGATCACCACCAAGCTGACGAGATAGAACATACGCTGTACTTGCAGAAGGAAGACAACTATATAATATCCCTACTGATCTATTAATCCCATCAATTGACATTAACCCTAGCACTATTACACTAACTAATGGGAATGCAACTAACTTAACAAAGCTTGTAAACATTACATTACGCAAAAGTTCTTGTCTAATAGTAAAATTAAGGCCAGCCCCAACATTTAACATACCAATAGCCAAAGCAGCATTTGAAAGACTATCTAATGCTTTCTTAAGACTTAAATGTAATTCAAGATGCAAATAATTAAAAATGAAACCAATTAAACTCGCAATAATTAAGGGATTACGCACGATTAATTTAATCATTAAAATAAAACTAGTTCTAATAGTATTAGAAACAGATTTATTAGGAATATAATAGGCAAAAATCATTACAGATAAAATATTGGTAAAAATAATCATATAAGAAGAGATTACCGCTACTACTGCGAGTCCGTTAGGGCCGAGCAATGGAGCGCCCACTCCAAAAAAAACATAATTACTATAACGAATTGATCCTTGAAAAATGGAAGTAAATTGTACTTTATCTATGTTATATTTTCGTTGGTAAATTACAAGACCTAAAGAAATAAGAATAGTAGAAATAATAAGAGCAATTACTAATTTAATTATCGATGTAGCACTTGAATCGGTAGTTGATACATAATTAAGAAGCATAGCAGGGAATAATACAAAATACGATAATTTTTCAATACCGCGCCAAAATTCCTCTGAAGTTAACAATTTAGTTTTAATAATACTACCAAGAATAGTAATTAAAAAAATTGGTAACGTACTGCAAAAAATATCGTTCATTTGTTAATAATTTTATGTATTTCATTCCTACGAAAGTCGAACTTTATTGCATGGCTTCAAAAATATCCTGAATGCAATTCAAGCTAAAAGTAAAAATCTAGTCAAAAATATAAAAAACAATGCTACTTCATCAAAACTTAATAATTTCTTACAATATACTAAGCTTTCTTATTCCAGATTCTAGTGTTTATAGAAATGACACTAAAAGCTTTTTAAGAGCTACACAAGCAAAGCCTATAGGAAATAAACTATTCAATTAAAGCCTTCTAATCTTGATTAGTTTTCCTATCAACTCCATTCTCATTCTCTAGCTAAGATTCTATTTCTGTAATATTTTTTCTCTTATAAGCGTTATCAGAAAACTCTTCTACATAAGCACGCCTTGTTTAAAATAAAACCTTAAACTGTTTTTTTATTTATATTCATAAGCCCAACTATATTAATTGACAATACCAATATAAATAGCTATTACAATTAGAACATAAGTATAAATTTTTATTTTCTTAGCTTTATTTGCTGGATTCCTGCCTATAGCTTAGCTAGAATAACACCAAAAGCATTTTTCTAAGCCATGCAATAATAGTATGACAAAACTCTACAATTTCTCTTCTATCAACTTGATAATTTCTTTTATACCATAAAGCTTTATAAAAGTTCCAAGCCTTGGACCTTCACTTTGCCCTAACAATATTTGATATAGATCTTTAAAGTAATCACGTAAATTTTTATACCCTGCTTTCATCCCAATATCATATATTGCTTTCTGAATTGCTTCAGCTTCTGTTTGCTCAGATATACTAGACAACATACCTGAAATATCACGTAAAATAATTCTATGTTTTTCTGTAGGACTTAAATATGATTTATGCGCTTTTATAAAATCATTATAATATTTTATAGCAAATTCTACTAAACGGTTAAGATACGGACTACTAGTTGGAGTTGCTTTTGGCTCGTATTTACTAATAAACCCCCAAAGTATTGATTTATCTGAAGGATTACATACAGAAGCTAAATTAAGCAATAATGAATATGTAATACCAAAAGTCTCAATTTTTTGCACATCACCCTGATGAATATGATGAACAGGGTTTGCAAAACGCTTAGATCTATCTTCTTCTAAATGATATTTTAGATTAAAAGTAATATACTCATCAACATTTTTAGGAATGACATCAAAAAACAAACGCTTAGCTCTAGTAGGATTTTGGTACATAAATAATGCCATACTTTCAACAGGTGCATATTTTAACCAATCATCAATACTAATACTGTTACCTTTTGATTTCGATATTTTCTCACCATTTCCATCTAAGAATAGCTCATAACATAACTGCACTGGTGGCTTACCACCTAAAATACGACAGATTTCTGAATAAAGATAAGCATTTACTAAGTGATCTTTACCATACATCTCATAATCAACTTTAAGAACTGCCCAACGCATACCGAAATCTGGCTTCCACTGTAATTTACAGTGCCCTTTTGTGACTGGTACTTCTATCGCATCACCGTTTTCATCTTTATAAGTTACTGTACCTGATCTAGCATCATACTTCTCGATAGGTACTTGCAGGACTCTACCAGTTTTTGGACAAATAGGCATAAAAGGTGAATATGTTACTTTGCGCTCTTCTCTAAAAGTCGGTAGCATCAGATCCATTATTTCATCATACTTTTCAAGTACTTTTATCAGCATTTCATCAAACATACCTGATTTATAACACTTAGTACTGCTGTAAAACTCATATTCAAAGCCAAATTTATCAAGAAACGAACGTAGTTTTGCATTCATATAAGCTCCGTAGCTTTCACATTTACCAAACGGATCAGGAATAGAGGTAAGTGGCATGCCTATATATCTTGCTACCATTTCAGAATTCGGGATGTTACTTGGCACTTTGCGAAGCCCATCCATATCATCGGAAAAACAGATTAGTTTAGTTGGAATACTAGAAAGTTGCTGGAATGCTTTTTGTACCATAACTATACGAGCATTCTCGCCGAAAGTACCAATATGTGGTAGTCCCGAAGGACCGTAACCAGTTTCAAATAAGACATAACCTTTTTCAGGTATTTTGCCGTTTAAACTGTCTAGTACTTTCTTAGCTTCAACAAAAGGCCAAGCATTTGACTTAATCGCATCTTCCCAAATTTCTGACATTTTATTTTCTTGCACTTTAATTAATTAATTAGTGACAATATACTAAATTTACTTAATTGTAAAATATCACTTGAATTTTTTATGATTTTAAACGATTTTATATTATTATATTTTATATTATTATTTAGTTTTTATTGTATT
>NZ_BTGX01000018.1:0-42418 GCF_057543435.1 Candidatus Rickettsia mendelii
GATTCTCGCCCACAGAAGAAATGATATTATAGCTATTTTCTCCACCATAGCTAGAATGACATTAAGTATTTCTTTAAACAAAATTATAAATAATAAATTTATGCTTTTTGATTCTACTATAAATTGTATAAGAAAAGATGGTTATAAAATTCTGCATTTAGGATTAATTGCCATCTCCATAATGGCACTTATTACTGCTTATTTTGCTGAGTATATATTTCATTATATCCCGTGCCCTTTATGTGTTTATGAAAGATTTCCATATTTAATCTTGATAAAAGTTTGTTTAACTGCTCTAATCATCAAAAAGCTAAGCAAATATACTTTGATATTCATTTTTCTCACATTACTTAGTTCTTGCTTATTATCTACATATCATAGCTTAGTAGAAAGAGGTGTAGTGCAACCAAGCGCCATTTGCTCATCAATGATCCACATTCCAAAAGGTCTTTCTATCCAGAATATTAAGCAAATATTCTACAGCCAACCCATAACTAGCTGCACCAAGCCTACTATCAAATTATTCAGCATTTCTATGACAGAGTATAATCTACTCTTAAATATTCTTCTTCTAATATGCTTACTAACCGTCTGGCTTTATCATAAAAAATCTTAGTTATAAAACTTTATTTATTTTTAAATAAAATAGTTAAAAATTAATTGTCTTCTTGCAGAATTTAAAATATCGTGTATAGCTTTGATATAATGTGTAATATCTTCAGAATTTGTAGAGCTTATTAAATCTTTTAGTAGGGTCAAGAATAATTTGAAACAAGCACCTATATAAATTTTGCAGCACTATCATGGAATAAAGCTCTTCTTACATTTTTTAATCATGTACTAGAATCAAATAATAAATTGTTACTTGAAAAGTTATTATCTCAGGATATAAATGTAAAAGAAGATATCAAGATCTAAGATCCATTAGTTTGTAGTACTACCAACTTGTAAATATATGTTATGTCTTGTTAAGAAAGATAGTGTTTACGTATTTTAAAAATACTCAAATTGATTAGAAAACAAAAACTGATATCATAAAACAATGCTTAGGTGTATTGTAAGGAAGTATTATTGACTCATAATATCATTATGGTATTGATAATGCCACAGAAGAAGAGTTAACAAATAATATTTGTTATTATACTTTTAGTATTAAATTAGCTAGAAATATTCACATCCAATTTTAGATTTGGTAAAAAGAAGTTTAAAATCTCTTTTAACTCTTTAAAAAACCTAGCGATTTTAGCTAGTCTAGCACTACCTTATCATTTCAGTACTATAAGCTTTTTACTATAATTTACAGCATGCTCATCTAAAAATAATATCTTATGCAGATGATCTATGCCTATTTCTAGTATAACATTTCATTATTACTATAAAGATACTTTACTAATCATGTCAGTGATTTTTATTGCATAATTAATACCTGTAACTAAAGACAAATTTTTGTTATCAACCATGATTATATTTTTTAACATTTCTTCTAAAAACTTTTTAAAATCATTATTTCTTAGATGTTCTAAAACACTAACTAAACAATTTACTACACCTACTAACTTTTAGAAAATTGCCTCTTGTTTACTTATAGAAAATTTAGCATGTTTAAGTTTAAATCTTGAAAAGATTCACCAAGAATTTTTACCTCAGGATACTACTACTTTTAAAAAAAACTAATTTATTATTATTAATATATAAATCATTTCAAGAATTAATACTAACTTTAGGTAAAAAGTTATCTTTCTGATGAAGAAAATCAATACATTTATTTGCTACTTATTTAACTGCAGTCGTTAATATATTATTCTAAGTTTTTAAGACTATGCAAATCTAGATTTAACGCTCAGCTATTTTAAAATAAATGCTTAAGGAATTATACATTATCCTTTCTTACTATATACTCTGTCCTAATAGAAATGAGAGTAGTACACCTTAATGTTATAAATGATTTTCTAACCATCTATATCTTAA
The DNA here is from genome assembly GCF_057543435.1 of Candidatus Rickettsia mendelii. Lineage (NCBI taxonomy): Bacteria > Pseudomonadati > Pseudomonadota > Alphaproteobacteria > Rickettsiales > Rickettsiaceae > Rickettsia > Candidatus Rickettsia mendelii. Next base: position 1,969 of record NZ_BTGX01000018.1, read on the forward strand.
TGTATAATCGCATGAAAAGTTAAGAATTGATGACAATAACTTTGTTTTTAAATTATTATTTATATAACTTGCACGTTAGAATCACTATGTTCTATAATAACTGCTTTTTTATATCCATTACCTATAAGGACCAGAGGTACAATTAAATTTAGATATTTAAATATACTATAGTAAGTTGTTTTTGAGATACTGTGGGGTGAATTGTTATATGACCTGAAAGCGCACTTACCGCTTAACCACGCTATCTAAGCCATGTATAACACCCCTAGCTATTTTTTGAGATAACATTTAATAGGTAATGCTCCCAATGACACGAGACAATACCTACATTTCGTTAGGAATTTCAGCATTTTCTGCTTGCCCTAATAATTGTAACAAAACATACTCACTTGCTTCAGTCCAGCTTACAGGTGGCTCTTCACCTGGTAAAGCAGTACCATAACGCTCATTAAAAACTCTAGTAGCCTGCTTAGTAAATATATCAAATGTACTTGTAGATTCTATCCCATAACCATATTCTTTTAAATTTTCCTGTAAAATGTTAACTTTTTCTCCTGTACTATAAGGATTTAATAATACTTTACTCTTTTGCTCTTGTGTAGTCTCATAATATCTACCAAAACCATCTTTAGCTAATTCTTCCCAAGGAAATTTTGATCCTGGAGCTATATGAGCATTTTCCTCTCTATTTACAGTCACCTCAGCAAGACCGACTAAATTCTTTTTTAAATCTATCTCTGGATATCTTGCTGATAAATCTGTAAGAAAGTTTTTTAATTGTGCTATTTGCTTTTCTGCAAATTCACTCTTTGCATCATTAACAAGCATAACTCCGATACCAAAATCATTAACATTTGCCTTTCCATTCCAACTACTCTTACCTGCATAAAAAGTTTTATCTGTTAAATCATTATGATATTGATATTGTATACCGCACTCATCAAGTATGTAATGAACACTTGCTCCATTTTTTTGTAATGTAGCAATAGTCTTATTTAAATCACCATCACAAGCAGAATAAGTAATCACTACACAACTAGGTTTTACTCCTTCCGGCCTTGGGGCCATATATTTACCATTTGGACTATTTGTATTACTAATACCAGTATTCATAAACTCCCTCCTTGTATTTAATAATTGCTATTGGCTTAGAATTTACTAAGCCCCTAAAAAGTAATACTTTAACAATATTAAGTCAATAAAAATTGAAATCTTCTTTATAAGAATCGCTACTTACTTAACAAGTTCAATTATTATCTTTACTAAGCTAACATTTGGATTTTAGTAAATGCTCTAGTGTGATAAAAATTCACTTTATAATTCAAAAAAACTTCATTCTCATATTGTGTTTCTTCTTCAAAAATATTATTTAAGAGATGACCTTTTATTTCTTTGAATAGACATTCAATTTTATTATTATGAAGCATTGTCATTATCAGCTTTTAATTTTTCTTCCTCAAAACTATTAGAAAATATTTAAAAGTTGTAAGGTATATTTAAACTCTTGCAAAATATATAACTTACTTATTAGACATTACTTAATCTGCATATTTTTTAACTTGAATAGCACTACTCCAAAACTTGCCATAATTCTTTTTGACTAATACCTACCGCAATGCGTTGTTCCTTTAAATGTATTATATATTACTTTATTTTGAATAAAGTAACTTGGTTATTTAATAAAATAATATTAAAAGCCTTTATTTATCAAATATTAAAGCTAGTAAATAATGAACTAAAAATATAAAGATAATTAGTAATAAAATAGTAAAATTACTGAATTTTGAGAATATAGTAGAGGAAGTTAGTTTTTTAGGAATTAAACCATCAGTATAATTTATTGCATTTAAATCTAATTTTTTTATTACTCTTCCAAGAGGGTCAATTATAGCTGAAACACCGTTATTAGCTACTCTAATCATAGGTAAACCATTCTCTACAGCTCTACTTCTACTTATATGAAAATGCTGATATGGACCACTTGATTTACCATACCATGTATCATTTGTAACATTAATTATCACATCAACTATTTCATTAGAAGTACGAACAAAATCAGGAAAAATTGATTCATAACAAATTAGAGGTTTAATTTTAAGATTATATTTATCAAGATAAACAAGACCACCGTTTCCTTCTTTATAATCGACTAAGCCATGAGTTAGTTTCTTAAAAGGTAGTATTTTTTTAAGGGGCATATACTCACCGAAAGGTACTAAATGCGATTTATGATATTCAAATAGTTTATGACCATTTTTTGCTAGCGCATACATAGCAGTATAAAGCTCAAAATCATTGCCTTGTTTTTTATTATCTGAGATACCACCTGTTATTAAAGTAGCATCTACTGAATTTAACATTTTTAATAACTTAGATTTTACTTGTGGTATATCTATAGGCACTACTAATGCTGCTTCAGACCAAATAATTAAATCAGTAGATTCTGAATTTTCTGATAAATTAATATGTAGCATCAAATTATGCCAAAACTCAGTTTCATCCCACTTTTCAGTTTGAGGAATTGAAGGCTGCACTAAACGTACTTTTATATCAGTGAAATTTGTAGGATTACTATTTAATCTTATACTACCGTAAATCATAACTGTGGTTAGTATTATAGCTGAACTAACTAGCAATAATTTCAGTTTATTAAATTGCTTAGTAAAAAAGGGATAACAAGAAGTACTAACATATATAACTATAAAACTAAGTCCGTATATCCCGATTATACTTAAAGGCTGAATTAAAATATCTGAAAATAAAAAAGCATAACCTATCAAATTCCACGGAAAACCAGTAAATATCCATGACCTTACCCACTCAAATAATACCCAGCATAAACAAAATATAAATTGGTAATATTTACTTTCTCTAGCAAAAAAACTAATAGTACAAATAGCTGATATAAAAAAAGCTAAAATCAACGGCAGACCGAATAATGCAAAAGGAATTGCCCACCAAAAATCTGCAATATAAACACTAACACCAATACTTACCCAATATATTCCACTTAAAAAGTGTCCAAAACCAAATAGATAAGCAAATTTTGCTGCTTCTTGCCAATTCCTAGAGTTTTGAACTAAATAACATAGATAAGATAATGTTAATAATGCCGGAATAAAAAAAGTCGGAGCAAAAACTAAACCACTTAATATGCCTAATAATAAGCAAATAATCTGGATCTTATACATTTTTACTGATTAAATTTATTTACAAAATAATACATCATGCTATCATTTCAGCAAGTTTTAATTAAAGGTAAATATAATGACTATGGGATTATTAAAAGGAAAAAAAGGACTAATCACAGGTGTTGCAAATAATATGTCTATATCATGGGCAATTGCTCAGCTTGCAAGTGAGCACGGCGCAAAACTTGCTTTTACTTATCAATCTGAGGTCATAGAAAAACGAGTTAAACCGCTTGCAGAAGAGATAGGTGGTGATTTTATTAGTGAATGTGATGTTACAAATCCTAAATCAATTAACAACTTATTTGCTACCATAAAAGAAAAATGGGGTACTTTAGACTTTCTTCTTCATGGTATGGCATTTGCTGATAAGAATGAATTAAAAGGACGTTATATTGATACAAGCTTCGAAAATTTTCAAAACTCTCTGCATATATCATGCTACTCCCTTTTAGAACTTACAAAAGCAGCAGAACCTTTAATGCTTGATGGTGGCAGCATTCTAACTTTAAGTTATTATGGTGCTGAGAAAGTTATACCTAATTACAACGTTATGGGAATAGCTAAGGCAGCACTTGAGGCAAGCGTCAAATACTTAGCAAATGATATAGGCAGTAATAACATTAGAGTAAATGCTATTTCAGCTGGTCCTATAAAAACTTTAGCTTCTAGTGCTATTGGTGATTTTGGATCGATGCTTAAATCTCATGCTATAATGTCTCCGTTAAAACGTAACACTACTCAACAAGACGTAGCAGGAGCTGCTATATACTTATTTAGTGAATTATCTAAAGGTGTCACCGGTGAAATTCATTATGTAGATTGCGGGTATAATATTATGGGAAGTAATAAATTATAACTTTAAGTAGTAACCTTCTTATCACTGTAGGTAGGTATTGCCTGCATAGACTAAAAATAGTTATTGTAGACTAACAGCAGTATCTAAAAATAACCAATGATACATACTACTAGATCCCGCGATTAAACTGCAAGACATATTAGCCATTACCTGCTGTAACCTTCTTTTTTAAGATGTTGATGTTTTGGAGTAACAGATGGCGGTGTATTAGACTTTATCTGAGCATTTTTAACCTTTAGCTCTTGTATAATTTGTGCCGCTCTATGCAAATTATTTTTTTCGTCTTTTGACATGTTAGAATAAAAACTCTCAATTTTATCATTGATTGTTTTCTCTATTTCTTTAAGATTGTTCTTAGAAATTTTATAAGAATTTATACCTATATAACTAGTAAACTTTGACCACCTAGATTGGTTTTTATGTAATTCTTGATGTATTACATCTACTAAATCATTTTTTTTGAATGTTAATACATAATCGGAGGCTTCTACTAAAGATTTAGATAAATACTTCTTAATTTCTCCTAATTGCTTACCTTTAATACTTAACTTCCTATCTTCTTGTAATTTTGTTATTACTTCTTCAATTATTAAGGATATTGCGTTTTCTTTCTTTTCATTTACTTCTGTTTTAGAACTCACTTCAGTATTAGCATGTTCTGCTACTTTTTCTTGTACTAAATGTTTAATATACTTGCTATCAGATTTTTGTATTTCCTGCTCTATTTTATATGCTTTTTCTGGCTCTAATTTTGTATATCTTTTATCTTCTCTTGCAAGAGGAGCATACAATAAAAAATTAATACTTTGCGCTATTCTACTATCTAATGAATCAATGGAATTTCTTTTTGGATAAAATGTTTTTTGAAGAACAGAGTAATGATCTAATATTTCTTGAGAAATATCCTTTACATCAAGAGGTTGCAATTCCCCATCAGCATTAAATCTTGCTTTCATACCTGAGCGTCTTGCTTCCAATAATAATAGTTGTTGAAATACCTTATCATTAGATCTACGACAAACAAAATTAGGATCATTATCTGGCATTAACTCATGTGCATTTTCCATTATTGCTGTATTTAATTTATGTAACTGCTCATTGTTAAGCTTTTTATCTAAAAGCCTTATAAAAGATTCTCTTTGTTTGTGTTTACTTGCAAAGGCATGTTGAATATTTTTTAGAAAACTCAGATCAAAATTTTTATTATCTACTTCCTTAATAACTAAATTTACTAAATTCCCTAGATTAACTTTTAGTTCCTCATTTATTCCAGAATTTTTATTTTTTTTAAACTTTATGGCCACCATGCTAATATTTTGTATGTTATAAACTTAAATTATAGTGATATCACTAAATAATTTCTATGTATCTTTACTATACCTATAATTAAAACTTAAAGCTAGTATCTTAAAAGTCACACTTAATCTTTATTACTTCATTACTTCCTAAAATTTCTATTTTATAAAACTTATCATTAGTAATTGTTTCAATTGAAATAAAAACATCTATTGATTTTAAATTATTGATCTAAATAGATAATTCTATCTCAATAGCAATTTGAGGATTGCTCACTATATCTTTTCTTGTTTTATAATCAATGCTATCTTTAGATATTCTACTAATAAATAAAACAAAGTTTAATTTGTGTCGAACTGCAGCTAATATATATCAAAAGCTTATTTAAATTTTCCATTTAAAGCTTTAAAAGATAATTAATACCTTTCTTAATAAAATTGCTTTTAAAATTCAATATCTTCAAATTTTTTAGGATAAAAATTGTTAATCAAAAACTGATAAAGCTTAAATAACAACCTAGTAAATTAATGATTGAAATTCCATTTTTATCAATTTCTACAGAAGAATTATTTTTTTGCTTCTAAATATAATAAATTACAAAATATAGTATTACCTAATGTTCTAGAGAAAAAAAAAGCGAATACCCAATTAAATCTAATACATGTTTCGTTACTTTTTTATTAAGCTTATTTATGGTATATTGTTTAAACCACTTAAAATAATTCTTTTTTATTACCTTTTAATGTCTGTATATATTTTAACTCTCTAATATAACTTTTTGTGCTTAATTTTATTAATTATGTCTTTTATTACTTCATGTTTATCCTCTGAAACTTCATTATCATCATTTCTCTATAAACATTTTCAATATGTGTTATTTTAAATTTAAAAACTAATAGGTATTTTAGTATTTATTAAGAGGATGATTCAACAATGCTTTTTTGAGATGATTAGTTTGAAGATGAGTATATATTTGTGTGGTAGAAATATCAGCATGCCCCAGCAACTCTTGAATAACTCGTAAATCTGCTCCTCCTTCTAATAGATGAGTAGCAAAACTATGGCGCAATATATGTGGAGAAATATGTTTAGGATTAAGTCCTGCATAAAGAGCAGCAGATTTTAGGAGAATAGCAAAGTTCTGTCTAGTCATGTAGCCAGTTAGTGCTGAGGAAGGAAACAAATAAATAAGATTTTTAGGTTTCGCTTCATTTACAAAGATCTCTCTAATTGCAAGATATTCAGTAATACTACTAACTGCTTGCTCATTTATTACTATAATTCTTTCTTTATTACCTTTACCAAGTACAGAGAATACTTTCTTAATGCTTCCTGACTTTTTATTATTCAGAATATTGCTAAGCTTAAGACTAACCAGTTCAGAAACTCTCAAGCCGCTAGCATACAACAAATGTACCATCGCATTAAGTCTTATACCTTCAGGCGACTTATCTTGTGTACAATATTCAAGTAATGATTTAACTTCGTCTATCGATAATATTTTAGGAAGTTTACTTTGATATTTTGGTAAATCTACAGTAAGTACTGGATTAAAAGTTGTATGATTTTCACTAATCAGAAACTCATAATAGCTTTTTATAGTTGATATTTTACGATTAATAGACCGCGGTTGCAAATTATTATTTGCTAGATATTCAATCCAATGTCTGACATTTTCTGTAGTGATACAGAATTCAGATAATTTTTGTTGAGCAAGATAATTTTGAAAATCATATAAGTCCTGCTTATAGCTAAGTATAGAATTTTTTGATAATGCACGCTCAGCAAGAAGCATTTCTAGGAATTGAGAAATAAATCCCATAAAATTTTCTAATTTCCATGTGGAGGCCAGGGCCGGAATCGAACCGGCGAATAGAGGATTTGCAGTCCACGGCATTACCACTTTGCTACCTAGCCTTAGTTTATTACATATTCGGTGTCATTTTCCAATAGGCAGGAATCCAGAATAAAAACATTTGAGATAATATAAAAATTACAAATTTCATAAACTAACTTTTATCTTTTTTACTTGATGCTTGTATACTTGAAGAATAACATGAGAGCTAAGTAAAAACGTTACTTTTTCCGGATGTTAACAATATCAAGGTAAAAAAGCAACTATTTTATGGGATAATTCTAACAAATGAAAAGTTAGTGTAGAATAGTTTAATTTAGAAAAGAGCAAAACATCTCACAGCTTTTGCTGCAGCATAGATAAACTATTGTAGAAAATTAAAAGTGAAAAGCCACAACACCAATTTTTCAAATTAAAAGAGTATACCCCTCATTCTTGCTAGATATTTAAATGATTTATCATTAATAAAATTTGAGATCTGGCTAACCGAATCTACTATATCGTTATTTTAAACAAGAGGAAAATTTAATAATTTTTTTAAAATATGATTATTTAAATTTGATTGTTTAGGCATCAAAACACTAACTGCTTGAAATAAAAGAATGACTTAAGCAACTCTAGTAATTTTATCAAACTTTGATTTCATTACAATCACTCTAAACATATGAATTTAAGATAAGTGATTGAATAAAAAGAGAAGAAATAAGAAATTTACAAAGAGAAATTGTTAAGTTACATAGTATTTTAATTTTTAAATATATACTCAGCAATGAAGAAATGTATCTCAACATATAAGTAATAATTAAATATTTGGTAATCTTGTTAAAATAGCAATAAGCAGTTATAGGGAATCTATAGAGTATTCATTACATCTTGTAATTAATCATAAAGAAATAATTATGACAATTAAATTACTAAAGCTAATAGTACTAATTTATCAACAATAGGTGATATAATAACTGAATTACAAAACACATATTCAATATTAATACAATCTCTACTTCTGATTTTTTAGACATCTCAACTTCTTCTTTATTTGCTACTAAAAAATCAAATCTTTTACAACCACTATATCTTTATCATTTCATTTTTATGAATTTCCTTGTATAAGATTATATAGCTTCTAATTATCTATAATACTTTTTGCTTTTAGATCCTAATATTTCTACATAAGGTTTTTCATTATGTAAGTTCTTTATCTTCTATTGTCTATAAAACAATTAATAAATTTTATATAATTTTTCAACTTATCTCCCAACTATGTAGAGTAATTCAATAAACTCTACATCAATACTACTAAAGATTTGTTTATTAAAGAAAATATTGACTCATTTTGTTAGATTACTAGGTCTAATTCCTGAATCAATATGAGAATCTTAGCACTAAATTCAAAGCTTAACACTGATAAAATCTTTAAAAAATTTTTTATAAATAATGCGTTACTATTTTGACCTTTCATTAACTAAACTAATAGTAATACTATTAGTTTCAAAAGATCTATAGCTTTTCTACATATTTAAAAGCATTAATTCTTATCTCATCTAATATCTTTTATAATTTTCGCTTTTTTACTTAACAAAATTAGTAACTACTGTAATCTAATAAAAATTAATAATCAAGTATTATTGACTATATATGATAGTTTCAAGTAAGATTTATTTTAGGCTTTTAATCTGCTATATTTTTAATATAAAGAGTAATATTTATGGTTTGTGATTCTTCTTTTTTAGAAACATTTGCTAAATTTATTATCAATAAATTTAGCAAAGAAACATTATGGAAAGAAGTTCAAATAATATTATCGAATAATTTTTCTTGCCTTGAATTAAAAAAGATTTTAATCACTAAACATGAAATAAAAAACTTACCAATTATTATTCCATTTACTTCTCTTATCTCAAAAAAAAATCACTCTTCATATTCTTTATCTAAACTAGAAGAACTGTTTATCTTGTCAAAAATAATTACTGAATATAAAGCATTACCTTTTAATGGTAGCGAATCATTAAAAGCTGCAGATGTTTTAAGCAAATTATTTAATGAGCTTATAGCTAATAATATTGATATAAAATTAATAGAGACTTATAATAATTCTAAATATTGGCAAAAGATTTATACATTCTTAGAATGTAGTTTCTTACAATGGCAAGAACAAATAGCTTTTACTCAAAAACAAAATAGAGCAAGTCATAAATTAAAATTACTACAAGAAGAGATAATAAAGATAAAAAATAGTTATAAGCAGGTAATATTATTAGGAATATTCAAACCTAATTCTTTCTTAAACAGATTTAAAAAAGAGCTACAAAATCATGATATTCCCTTAATTTATTATAATCAGCCAATATTGCTGAATAATATTAGTAATAATGTATCTTATTATGAACCTACAAATATTTATGAAGAAGCTGAGCAAATAGCTAATATATGTAATCAAAATAGCGATAAGAGAATAGCAATTGTTATAAATAATCACAAATTTAAAAAAATATATTGTAGTTTTTTAGAAAAAAATTTAGTAGCATTTAAAGATTTACTAGGCAATAATTTAGCACTTACAAATATTAGTGCACTACTAATTTCTATTATTAAAATAATATGCAACAATTTTGATCTAAAAATTTTATTTTTATTACTTAAAAATCCTTTGATTAATTGTTCTATAGTACAGGAGTTAGAACTAATATTATCTAATAAACATCGCTTTATATCTTCGCCGAAATATTTATTGCAATTACAATTTGATAATGAAGAAGTAACAGATTATTGTCATAACTTGATAGATATGTTATTTACTGATAATCCACATAATGCTAAAGATATTTTAATATTAGCTAAAGAGATAGCTGAAAAACTTGTGCCGAATATCTGGCAAGAAGAAGGAGGAATAGAATTACTTGAATTTTTAACAAATTTAACTAAATATAGTAACTATATAAATATAACCAATAAAAAATATTTTCCTAAAATTTTTTCTTTTTTACTTTCTAGTATTAAATATTATAAAAATACTGATTTTGCCAATATAATTATTGGCATGCCAGAAGATTTAGCTTTATCCAAATTTGATTTGGTAATATTACCAAGTTTTAATAGCGAAAACTGGACATCTGCTTCTAAGGCTCATCCATGGCTTAGCAAAAAAGCACAGCAAATATTAAATATAGATTATGACAATATTACTCTTACCTTATATTCAGACTACTTCGACTTACTTTTACAAAATAAACAAGTAATTATATTAAATGCTAAAAAATATAATGGAAAATTAACAACTCCTTCTAATTTATTTTTAAAGTTACAAAATTGCCATCTTTTATCTCAACATTATTCCAGAGTAAACAAGAATCTAGATCTTTCTATACCAAATGGTGCATATAGTACCTTTTTCCCCAATGTATTATCAGTAACCGATATAGAAACATTAATAAGAAACCCATATGGTTTCTATGCCAGAAAAATCCTTAGATTACGTAAGAAAGATAAAATATGGGAAGAGCCTAAAATATCAGATTTTGGTAATTTTATTCATAAAACTTTAGAAGAATATTCAAAAAATTATGATAAAGAATATATTTATTTTTCTATCACTGGCAAACAAAATGCTTTAATAGCTATAGGTAATAATATTTTACAAACTATAATCTTACCTGTATACACAAAAAAAACTTGGCAAATAAAACTATTAGCACTTAGCAAAGCTTTTATTTCATTTGATATAGAACGCCGAAAAAACTGCAAAAATATTTATTTTGAGGTCAAAGGAGAACTACAGCTAAATATCGTAGGCCAAAATATAAAAATAATTGGGATAGCTGATAGAATTGAAATCAGCAAGTCAAATAAAGTAACTATCTTAGATTATAAAACTGGTACTATTCCAACTAAAAAAGAAATTGAGTTAGGACTCTCACCTCAACTTATTATAGAAAGTTTAATGTTAATAGAAAATGGATTTAGTACAGCGTCATTCAGCAAGTTCGATACAAGTAAATTTTTTAGGTCTCGCTTGTACTCACATACTTCTTGCTGCACAGTCCCGCCCTTAAATTCATCTTATTTAGAATTTTCTGAGTCTAGCTATATTAATATTGCCTATGTAAAAATAATAAGTACTGATCCTTATATCCAAACAATAGAAATATCTTTAAGCAGAGAAGCTTTAAATAAACATAAAACAGGATTAATAAAGTTACTTGAATATTATATTACAAATAAATTCTTTTCTTATGATTTAGATTTATCTAAGTATAACGATTATTTGCATTTGAGAAGGTAGCAAGTTACTAGCATGTTTAAGTTTTTGTCATAACAATAAGGAAAAACTACAAATTTTAACAAAGTAATCTATTAAAAACACTAAGAAACTAATTATTTTATAGCTTGCTGAGCAAGCAAAAATTGCTTACAATGACGTTTTTATTATAATTTCTTGAATCATAATGTGAACTATAAATCCATCATTAACCTAAAACCTTTATTCTGATCTATTACAATCTTACTATTCGCATTATAAATAATTGGATCATTAATTTCTTTATGACCAAATTTATTTGTTTTAAATACTGGTATAGTTAATCTATTTGCAAACATACGAAGCACTAACATTGTTGCTTCAGAATCGTTATCGAATGTACCAAATATTATAGCTTTCACATCTTGAAGCAAACCTGCTTGTTTTAAATGAAGTAAAGCACGATCTAATTGGTACGGCAAGATATTAATATCTTCTAAAAAAAGAATTTTTTCTGTCGTATTTATTTGCCAATTTGTACCAATGCTAGTTTGTATTATAGTTAAATTACCACCAGTTAATTTGCCACTAACAAGCTTATTTGATTTTGCGATATCATTAAGAGCTGATAAATCATCTATAGTAGCTTGCTTTACTTTATCTTTCACTATTTCTGCTATTTTTATAAAGTTACCTTGAGCTTTATCATGTTTTAAGATGTCAGCTATGTTACCACCATGAATTGTTTTCCATCCCCATTTTTGTGATAAAAAAATATGCAAAGCAGTTATATCACTAAATCCTATGAAAAATTTTTCTTTATTCGGTTTTGACAGTTTTTGTAAGTAAGGAATTAATCTTGCTGAACCATAACCTCCCCTTAAACTCCATACTATATTATTAGATTCATCAAATAAGGCATCTCGTAAACAATTAAATCTTACTTCATCGCTACTTGAAAGAAATGGTAACTTGCTTTTGACAAAGCATTTAAGTGGTAAATGCAAATTTAATGCAGCAATATTTTTTAAATTCATTAAAGTTTTATTATCAACTCCTGAGGCAGGAGCAACAACAGTAATAGAAGTATTTTTTATCAATTTTAAAAATTTTTGATTATTTATTTGAATATTAGACTTAGAAAAAGCTGATATTGAGAAAGAGATTACTAGAAGAAAAAAAATAATTCGTATTATATTCTGTAATTTCATTATGATAATTTTAGTTTTTTAGCACATTATCTGTATTAGTAAAGCACTAGTGTATAACACTAGCATTATTCCTCTCAAAAGCAAGAATAACATTGACTATAAAAAAAACCAAATAGGTAATAATTACTTGGAAAAGTATTTATACTAAATAAGAACCATTACCTCTGGCTTGTACTTGTTCAGATATAACTTAACTAATTGTTTTAATATTCGCTAAGATGAAGTATAAAAATAATTTTTAAACTCAGGAGTTATATCATTTCAATGCTACGCTTAGCTTCTATTATTGTTTCTGCAATTATACTTACATGTTATCACATGTCAAAATAAAATGCTAATAAAATTAATCTTTAGAAATACTACAAGCATGCAAGTCTCTTCTAAATTGCAGATTATGATTCTTATTCAAAATTACTCGATAAACTTGAATATTTTCTAATACTCTTTGAACATAATCTCTTGTTTGTGAATAAGGTATTAACTCAATCCAGTCGATTATTTTTCTCATATCTTTTATATCTCGTGGATCACCAAATCTATCTATCCACTTTATTACATTAAAACTTCCAGCATTATAAGATGCAATAGATAAAATATAAGAACCCCGATGATCATTTAGTAATTTTTTGAAATGATGTGAGCCAAGCTTAATATTGTATGTAGGATTCTTAGTTAATGCTGCTACATTACACTTAATATTTATAGACTTTGCAGTATCACAAGCAGTCCCCTTAATAAGCTGCATTAACCCCATAGCATTCGCATAACTTACTGCTTGATGATCAAAAACTGACTCTTGTCTTATTATACTATAAGCTAAGTAAGAATCAATAGGCAAACCATCTAGATTATATGGTGTTGGAAAGGCACACTCTGGAATAAAAGTATTATTTTGAGCAGCAATTTTTGCAACCTCAACCATATGGTTAGCATTATTATTTGCTTTAATAATTTGAGTAATTATCAAAATTTCCACAGGATTTTTAGTATTTTTAATAGCTGCTTTAGAATATATCATGGCTAAATGGTTTTTATTATATTTAACTAGTAACTTTATTGCTTTAATAATGTCTTTGCTTTCTATAGCTTGTTTCTCTTTAGAAGTTACAAGAGGAACAGAAGGTAAAATTAGCTTTGTTCTATTTAGTTCAACACTTGCTGCTTGCCCATAAAATGTAAAAGAATATTTAGCAGCTTGCTCATAAAATTTCTTAGCAGTTTTTCTATCACCTTTTGCTTCATAGCTTCTGCCTACCCAATAAAACCCACGTGCTAGACTAATGGGAGTTTTAACTACTTTAATAAATTTATTAAAATGCACTAATGCTTGATCCGGTTTCTTTAAAAAGCTTAAAGCAAGCCAACCAGCTAGCCACTCCTGGTCTCTTATCGTTTCATGGCATACAGCAAAGGGTAATGTAGCGAGTTTATAACTATTAGCAAAATCTTTATAATCAATAAATTCACGAGCATAATAAGACTGCATACGACACCACTTAGCAAAATGCTTACGATTATTTTTAGCTTTTTTAAATAAAGTAATAATCTCACTTGTTAGCTTTTGTGTTTTTTTAAAATCTAAGTAACGATACAATAATCCAGAAGTATGATATTTTTCAGATATATTTGTAAAAAGTTTTTCAGCATTTGCTGATTTACGTATAATAGCAATTTGTGCTTTAAAAGAATCTTTGTACCCCTGATCTACATATTTTAGTGATTGCTCTGCTAATTTAATATCTGAATTCCATAAATGCTCTTCTATTCTTTCAATATGATCATTTGCAGTTAAATATTTATGCCACTTATTGTAATATGCATTTTCCTCTTCATAATTAAAATTAGCATATATCCAAGCTTCTTTAATAATAGGCAGTAATATTTTATGATCTTTAATTAAACTACTTGCTGCAAGTGCATAGAATTTATATCCTTTACCAGTAATAGGAGGATGTTTGCTAAACCAATCGAGGATTACTTTCTTACTTGTATTATTATTTAAATACCCTTCAGCTCTTTCTTCTAATATTTTATTTTGAGGCCACTCTGGATTACCACGCAAAAATTTTATTACTTGCTCAAAATTATTATCTGAATATTTATCATCTAAAAATTTTTGTGAAAGAACAATTTTTGTTAAAACCTTATTATTTACCTTTAATGCTAATTTTTCAGCTTGCGACCAATTTTTCTGATCCATATAGATAAAAGTTTGCTTAATATTATCTATGGAATCAGAATTAGCATTCATGTTCAGAGCTAATAACAAAAATATAGTAATTAATAATTGTATTGTAATTTTCATAAAACTTATTCACGCATAAAAAAGCATGAAAAACGTTATTGCGAATGACTAAATGAGCTTAGCAATCATTAATAAGCAGTTTTATAATACTTTCTCTGGATTGCTTCGTTAAAAGCTGAAAATTGAATAGAATCAATATAAGCTAGCGTGGTATTAAATACCAGTGGAGCCAAAACCAGCACTACCGCGAGATGTCTCTTCAAGAGTGCTAACTTCTTCCCATGATATACGTTCATATTTTGCAATTATCATTTGTGCAATTCTCATACCTTTTTCTATAACAAAATCTTCTTTGCCTAAGTTAATAAGAACAACTTTTATTTCACCTCGATAATCAGTATCAATAGTACCAGGAGAATTAGCAACTGTAATTCCATGCTTAACAGCCAGCCCTGAACGTGGTCTTATTTGTGCTTCAAACAAGTCTGGTAGTGCTATAGCAATGCCGGTTGGAATTAGTGCTACTTCACCAGATCTTATAGTTATAGGCTCGTTGTTCGCTGATATTAAATCCATACCTGCACTATGCCACGTAGCATAGCTAGGTAACAAACCAGTAAAATTGTCTAGTTTTTTAATTTTAACTTTATTATGTAGATCTTGTTGTTTGAAAGTCATTATTTTAAATAAAATTTATTATTAATAATCTTATTTTCAACTGCATTAGTTAAGGAATCAGCAAAATCATCAGCTAATATTTTGCTTCCCATACCAAGTTTCTTTTTAAGCCATGGCTGTTTAGCACAAAGATATTGAAACTTAATATTATCACCGAACTTTTCTTTCATTACGCTATACATATCACCTATACCATCAATTAAGCCGTAATCAAGAGCTATTGGCCCTGCCCAGAATTCACCGTTAAATAAAACCTCATCTTGCTGAGTTAGTCTCCCTGCTCTTCTTGTTTTTACATACTCTACAAAATGTTCATAAACATGCCTTTGTAAATTTTTAATAATTTTAAGATCATCTTTATTAATAGGTTTAAAAGGATCTAGAACTGCTTTATTTTTTCCTTCTGTATAAACTCTTCGTTCTATTCCAAGTTTATTAATCGCTTCATGGAAACCAAATCCACTTGATACTACCCCAATACTACCTATAACTGAGCTATGCAAGGCATATATTTGATCACCGCTACAAGCAAGCCAATATCCACCTGAAGCTGCTATATCTTCTATAAAACTATAAATTTTAATTTTATTTTCTTTAGCAAGTGCACGAATACGTTTTGCAATAAGTTCAGCCTGTACCGGCGCACCGCCAGGAGAATTGATAATTAGACACAAAGCTTTTAATTTTTTTATCTTAAAAGCTTTTTCTATTAGTTCATTTAATGATTCTAATGTAAGACCTGATTGCAAGTTACTTACTTTACCAATAACACCGCTGAGACGTAAAACAGCAATTACATCTTTAGAATTACTAAAAATTGAGGTAACTAATTGATCTAATTTACTTATCTGACGTTTAGTTATTATAGAATCAAATTCTGCATTAGCAATAGTTGATTTATTTACTTTATTCATTATGTTGCTCATTTTTAACTTCTGAATTAATATCCTCAATCATTACTGATTCTTGAGCAGGAACTACTTGAGTACTATTTTGATTTATTACGTCTTTAACTATCCCATTCTTTATGGACTGCAAAGGTTTAACAAGTTTATTAAGAGATTGTCTATTATAGCTATTTTTAGGATCCGGATAATTTCCTGATATAGATGATAAAATGATTCCTCTAACTTTTTCATCGTACCAATTTGTATTACCGACAAAGCTAGTTATTATTTTTCCGCTTGGATCTACTAATATGCTAGTCGGTAAACTAACAACACTTAAAGCTTTAAATAATTCATTCCTATAATCATAATAAATCGGCAAATATCTTATTTGATAGCTTTTAAAATACTCTTTAATAATTTTTATGTCTTGATAATCTTCTGAGATTGGAATTACTGAAAAAGGTAATTTTCTAAAATCTTTTTGTAACATATCAAGATCTGGCATTTCTTTGATGCAAGAAGCACTCCAAGTAGCCCAAAATACTAACAGTATAGTTTTTCCTTCAAACTGATCAAGAGAATATTGATTTTTTTCTTCATCAAAAAAAACTATATTATCAGGAACATTTAAGCCGTTTAAGTGTTTTACCTTAAATTTAGCATAAACTTTAGGAATAAAAATTGTTATAGATAATAAAAATACTATAATATATATTAAATATTTATTATAATTACTCAGGTTCATATAAAATTTATTGTAATGAAAACATTCTATTTATTTGTATTCACAATTATATGTGCTAGTGCTGTATTGTGTTTGTGTAGTTGTGGTATAAAAAGACCTTTAGAACCACCGCAAAAGGAATTACCTGCTGGTTCAAAAATAATGGTCATCCCTGCAACATTGGAAACCCAAAAGAAAGATAAAAAACTATAGATCTGGTGAGTATGCAAAAAATCAGTTTTTTATTTATCTTTAATGTGTTCTCGCGTAGGCTGGAATAACACAAAATGTTTTTTAAAAATTATAAAATAAAACCTCAGCTATCTCAATCTTAATATCGCTTCAGTGTCGTACCTTGTAACACTAGGTCAAAGCAATATGATTCCATACTATGCTGTGGTTCAATTAATGTATGGTTTATTTCACCACATTCACCAGTACAAATATTTTTTTCTAATAAATCTAAACGTGTTTGCAATGTTGTAAGACTAGGATGCTCTACCCTTATATTTGCACTTCTTAAATAACTAGAAGATTTATAAGGCAACATACTAATAAAATAATATTCTCCTTTATTATTAGTAGTAGCAGTACCAGAACCAGTAAAACTTGAATCATTTTTATCAGTAAATTTCTTTCTATCAACACAAGTTTTTAAAGGTTCATAAGGATATTGAGCATTACTTCCTGCTTGCCACAAATAAACTTTAGCATCTGCAACCGGTACACAATTTTGATCTAACACTTTGCCCTTAATTAATATTTTTTTACCATGAAACTTTGGTAATTGTCCTGTTTTACGTAATAAATTATTAGTAGGCTCAAATACTTTTGGCTCATAATCATTAAATATATTTCTAGTAATTTTACAACGATTAAGCTTATTAGGGTAGGTTTTAGAAACAGCAAATATGCTGAATGTCCAAAAACATAAAAAACAAAATATAAATTTTTTCACTTTTATACTCCTAATAAATGAAGAATCAGTAGATGAAGTTTAATTTGAATAAAGAGCAAGAAACCTTACAGCTTTTGATTGCAGTATAGATGAAATTATTGGAAAAATCAAAAGCGAAAAACGTTGGATTAAATTTTCTAAATTAAGTAAGTATAACATATCTTATTTTTTTATTCAGGTCCTGCATCTAAAATTTAGAATAATTATTTATATTAATCAAATTATTTTTATTCTCATTTGATTATTGATTAATTGATTGTTATAGTAAACTTAATTGCACTAAATTTTAATATTAATTAAATATGCAAAAGTTTTTATCTTTAATAATTGTAATTCTAGTACTTTACAATATAGTAAAGTTAAAAATATCTCCTGACAACACTAATTCTACAATTGCAGAACAAACAGCTTCAGATAATTCATATACCAATGAAAATCAGACCAGCATCAATAATGATGTTCCTATTTCATTAAATGGTAATTTATTTGAGCGAACAGTTTCAAAAATAGTAATAAATGCTCTTAAAACCGAAGAAGGGAAAGCATTTTTTGAAAATATTCTGCAGCCACTAAATAAACCTATAGATACTAAGGATTACACTATTGAAGTACATAAGAATTTAGTAGGACCATTATTTAAGATTAATACACTTGGTAGCGGTAATATCGGCCCTGCCTCTTGTGGACATGTAGTTACTGTATTTTATCAAATATCAGATATAAACAATAATCTAATATCAGAAGGTACTAAAACTTTCACTTTAGGTTCTGCCCCTATAATGATTGGCTTAGATAATGTAATAGTTGGTATGATGGTAGGAGAAGCACGAGAAGCTATTATTCCGGCAAGATATGCTGTTAATAATAGTAATAATACTATCTCCAATGATATGGCTTATAAAGTCAATGTAATGTTAAAATCTATATTACCACAAAATTTTGTTAAAAGTAATGAAGTTAAAATTTTTGATGATGCAATAGCGTATCGTATTCCTTTATTATGTGGTGAAAAAATAACTTTTAATGCTAAAGTTACTCGCTTATCAAATGGTAAAATATTATATGATTCTAAAGAAAAAGGGCAAAAAATAGATATGAAAATTGGTGATGTTACTTATCCTTTAATTTTTTCTTATGCATTACAAGGTAAAGTACCGGTAGGAACACGAACTGTTATTGCGAAATGGAAATCTTTTAAAGCTCTAGGCTCTAAGATAAATAAAATTATTTCTCATGAATTATTACCAGTAAATGAATATCTTTTGCTTGAGCTTAATGATTTTAAATAAAATTAAATAAGTATGAAACAAAATAAAATATCAGATAATCAAAAATAAAAAAATTATATTTTGTTATCTGTCCTTGTCATAATGATAATAATTGTATATCTTGTAGCTTTAATAAAAATTATGTAATTATTAAAAACTTAAGACTCAAATGAGATATTAAAAAAATCTTACTTTAAACTTGAGTTAAGCAAAAGGTTTAGTATGGAAGTTATAAAAAAAAATAAAAATATTATTATATCAATAAGTATAATATTTTTATTAGCAGTAATTATTTATATCTCTACAAATAAGAGTTCCAATAATAAAGGAAATGATAATATATTAGAAGTAAAGATATCTATAAAAGATCACAAATTTGTTCCAAATGTAGTTGAAGTACCAAAATCTACTAAGGTGCGGTTAATTATTCACAATCAAGATAATACCGTAGAAGAATTTGAGAGTCATGATTTACATCGTGAAAAAATAGTTATGCCGCATCAGTCAATAAATGTTATACTTGCACCATTAGCTCCTGGGAAATATGAATTCTTCGGAGATTTTCATCAAGATACAGCTCAAGGTTTTATAATTGTTAATAATTAGATAAAAATATGTTTAAAATTGCTTTAATAGTGTTTCGTGAATGTTTAGAAATATCTTTATTACTTGGCATGATACTTGTAGTAACAAAACAAATAGAAAAATCTCGTCTTTATATTATTGCTGGGGTGATGCTTGGAGTAGTATGTGCTTCAATTTTTGCATTTTTTACACGTAAATTATCTCTATCTTTTGGTGGAATAGGAGATGAACTATTTGATTCGGGAATCATGATACTAATAACAATTCTAATTAGCTGGACTATAATATGGATGCAAGGTTATGGTGTAAAAGTAAAACAGCATATAAATAACTTATCAGCAAAAATTCATAAAGGTAATGCCAGTCATCTAATGTTAGTTTTTTTAGTTGCCACTACCATATTACGAGAAGGTGCAGAAATTATTATTTTAGTGTATAGTATATCTTCAGTTGAAACAATAAAAAGTAGTATTTACTTGCAAGGAGTAATAATAGGTGCTACAAGTGGTTTCCTACTTGGTTTAACAATATATTTCGGTTTAATTAAGATTGCTAATCAAAAATGTATTTTTAAAATCTCTACTATATTATTAATGTTAATAGCAGGGGGTTTTGCAGCAAGTGCAGCAGGTATTTTAACTTCGTCCGGTTTGATTATGTTTTTATCTGATCAACTCTGGGATAGTTCATGGTTAGTAGCCGATAGAAGCATGGTAGGCAAGATGTTACATATTGTTACTGGTTATATTGCAAGACCTAATGGACTGCAAGTACTTGCTTATTTCACTACTATATTACTGATAAATATTTTTATACAAATAAGGTTAAGATATTCCAAAAATACCTTGATGTCAGTACAAGAAAATGAATCAAATTAATTTTAGTTAAAGAGACAACAATTAAAGTATTTTATAAATAAGTTAAAAATTTAAATATGTTAAAACTTTTATCAGAAATTGCTCCGGTAATAGTATTTTTTGGGAAATTTTTTTATGGTGGTGGTATACAAGATGCTACTCTTTACATGCTCATTACTTCTATTATTTGCATTGCTCTTTGCTATATTATAGACAAAAAAGTATCAAAACTTTCTATTATTTCTACATTTGTTTTATTAGTCTCAGGAAGTATAACTCTAATTAGCGGTGATTCAATGTATATAAAAATTAAACCAACTATATTATATGTTATTTTCGGAATAATTTTTCTTATGAGCGGTATAAGAAAAAATCCCTTTATTAAGTATGCTTTAGAAAGTATCATACGTCTAAAAGAAGAAAGTTGGATAACTTTAAGTTATAGAACAGCAGCCTTTTTCTTTTTTATGGCTGTGGTTAATGAAGTAGTCTGGCGTAATTTCTCAGACGAAACGTGGGTAAAATTTAAAGTATTTGGAGTAGTACCAATGACTATTATATTTATTTTACTGCAACTACCTCTTTTATTAAAGAATAAATTACCTGACAGTAAAATATAATTTATATACAAAGAATGTCAAAAGTTATAGTTTTTATAATGTTATCTTTAGTTTTAGCAGGTTGCATGCCAGCTATTTTTACTGCTGTAGCAACTACTGGTATTGCTGCCTCAAAAGATCAACCAATGTCTGAAACATTAAATGATTCAAGGATTTCTACAGGTATTAAAGCTGATTTAGTAAAAAATAATTTTAGAGATCTAGGTACTAAAATCAAAGTTGAAGTATCACAAGGAAGAGTATTATTAACTGGAAATGTTCAAAAAGAGAAAGATATATTAAAAGCTGTTGAAATTTCTTGGAATCAAAAAGATGTAAAAGAAGTTATTAATGAATTAAAAGTAAATAAAAATAGTAATCATTTTGACTTAGCGCAATATACTAAAGATTGTATGATAACAGCACAAATTAAAGCTAAGATTTTAGTTAGAAAAGATATAAAATATGCTAATTATACAATTCTAACTGTAGATAATATTGTTTATTTATTTGGTATTGCAAGGTCAGAAGAAGAGCTAAATAAACTTGCTTCTATTGCATCAAAGATAAAAGGCGTTAAAAAAGTTGTGTGTTACACTAAAATAATAGATTATTTTAATAACGATAATAATGATAAAGCATTATAATTTTAGCTTATTAATTTCATTAATTTTTTGTTTTAGTCTAAGTGGTTGTAATTTTTCAAAAAAAGTACCATGTTTTTACAAATACTCATATAAAGAATTATCAAAAGAAGATCCACATAATATAGTTTATCAAGGACATTATAAAGTTGGTAAAAATTATAAAGTATATGGGAAAATTTATAAGCCCTACATCCCTAAATCTTTTACTGAGACAGGTTATGCATCATGGTATGGTGGATATAAAGACGGTTTTCATGGCAAAAAAACAGCTAATGGAGATAAATTTAATAGAAATCTATTAACTGCTGCACATAAAACTCTTCCACTTCCTTGTCTAGTTAAAGTTACTAATAAAGCCAATAATAAGTCAGTAATTTTAATGGTTAATGATAGAGGACCTTTCAAAAAAAATCGTATAATAGATGTTTCTCAAAGAGCAGCTGAAATTTTAGCATTTAAAAATCAAGGTATCGCTAAAGTAAAAATAGAATATTTACCAAATGAAACTAAAAAATTTTTAAAAAATATTAATTTAAACAAATCACAAGGTAGAACTCTAGCTAAGAAATCTTTATCTACTAAGGTAGTAAAAAATAATAAATGTAGCATTAACTGCCATATAAAACTCATAAATTTAAAGCATCGACTGGCAGTAAATCCTTAACTATACTGCTATATTTAAGAACTTTTTAAGATAAATTCTAAAGTAAGAAAACTTGCTAGCTGTATATCCTTTTTTCTTTATTATTTTTGTTTAACTTTTACTTTAAAACTTTTTATTTAGAAACAACTTTAAGTGAAGGTTTAACTTGAGCTATATTAAAATGCTGGTCTAGTAATCTGATCATTTTTTGATCACGAGATACAGCACTTTTGCTGCCCGTAACAACCGCAATTAATGACTTACCATTTCTTGAAGCTGCAGTTACTAAATTATAACCGGCTGGAACATGGTAGCCAGTTTTTAACCCTTCAGCGCCTTGGTAATTTTTAGTAACATTATTATGTCCATTTACTATATTTCCACGAAATACAAAACTAGTTCTAGAAAATAACGGATAAAATTTAGGGTAGTTTTTTTTTAGTGCCATAGCAAGTCTTGCTATATCTCTTGCTGTAGTTTTCTGTAGTGGATCATGCCAACCTGAGGCATTTTTAAAATAGGTATTTTTCATTCCGAGTTGTTTAGCTTTAAAATTCATCAAGTTTGAGAAAGCTTTCTCAGAACCTTTCATACCCTCTGCAACGGCTACTGCCACATCATTAGCAGATTTAACTATTAAAGCGTTAATTGCCTCTCTAACTGTTAAAGTCTCACCTACTTTTAAACCAAGCTTACAAGGTGGCATTTTTGCTGCTTTTTCTGATACAAAAAACTTTTTATCTAAAGATAACCTACCGGCTTCAATTGATTCAAACATTAAATATAATGTCATAAGTTTAGTTAATGATGCAGGATAAATTTTCATTTGTGAATTATGAGCATGCAAAATTTTACCGCTTTTTGCATCAATTACCAAGCTAGTTTGAATAGGAAGCTTAGTAAAATTTTTAACAGTTTTCTTTGCTTCACTTATTGGAGCGAAAAAAAATGTTATAATAAAAATACAAGGTAATAAAAATTTACTAAACATTTTAAAACATAAGTATTTTTAATATAAAAATATTATTTTAATTAAATTAAGATAACTTACAGCTTTCCATCTTAGATTCTCTTTAGATTACTATACATTAGCTCTTTTTATTAAGGTACATTAATATAACTAATGCAGGCAAGGCTAAAATTATAGTAAAAATAAAAAAATTATTCCACCCTAGCATATTTACCAGTTTACCAGCATAAATAGTGAAAGTATTATTACATAAACTACTTGCACTACTAAGTAATGCGTATTGAGTTGCAGAATATTTTTTATTGCATAAATTACCGATATATCCTACTAAAGCCGTAGCACCCATAGCACAAGCAAAATTCTCTATAGTAATAGCAATTAACAAAGCTTCAAAAGAAGGAGGTTGATGATTAAGCCAAATAAAGGCAAAATGTGTTAAGCTTTGAGCAATACCCGTAATAATTAAACCTTTAAAATTTCCGACCCTATACATTACAATACCGCCAGCAAACCCACCAATTAATGTTGCTATTAAACCATAAAATTTAACAATGATAGCTATTTCAGCTTTTGTATAACCAAGTTCTATATAAAAAGGTGAGGCAACCGCTCCAAGCATAGCATCACCAAGTTTAAAAAAAATTACTACTAAAAGAATACTTATAGCCAATTCTCTTTTAAAAAAATCCTCAAAAGGATTAAGTACAGCTTTAATCCAAAAAGTAAAAGAAGTAATATTAATTTTTTCTCTTATTAATTCTTTTTCATTTACAGTTATTATAAATAATGTAGCAAGAGCAAATATTATACCTATAGTGAGGAAAGTTAGTTGCCAATTATTATTAGTTATCTCTGCAAGATATAAAGCTCCTGCACCAGTAATAAGCATACCGATTCGATAACCAAATACAGCGGTTGCACTAGCTAGTGCTTGAGTTTCTTGCTCAAATTTATCAATACGCATGGCATCAACAGCAATATCAAATGTACTAGATAAAAAACCCAATGATATAGTTAGAAAATACAAAGTAGTTAAGGAATTGCTTGGATTTTGCTTACTCATAAAGAGTAGTACTAAAGACATTAAAGCACTGCATAATATAAGCCAGCTCTTTCTGTGTCCCCATCTACTTAATAAAGTTACTTTAAAATTATCAACTAAAGGCGACCAAAATACTTTTAAAGAATAAGATAGCCTTGCAACCGCAAAAGTAGTAATAACAGCAATATCAATTCCTGATTCCTTTAACCATACAGAGAGTGTAGAGAAAATTATAGCAAGCGGCATACCACTCACTATTCCTAAAATTAATATTTCAAATAATCGATAATCCTTAAAAATTTTAGTAATAAGCATATATTAACTTCTTATTAAAAAGACAGAATTTTAAAATTATTTATTTTATAGGTCAACTATTTTCTTTTAATTCTTTACTATATAATTTATAATATTCATCTTTATTATTAAGTAATTGTCTATGAGTTCCCTGCTCACAAACTATCCCATTTTTCATAACGATTATATTATCGAGATCAGTAATACTACTTAAGCGATGAGTGATGATTACAGTAGTTTTTCCTTGACGTAATTTTTTTAAGGATGCTAGAATTTTTTGTTCAGAACTTTGATCCAACGCACTTGTTGCTTCATCCCAAATTAAAATAGGTGTATCTTTTAAGAAAGCTCTAGCAATTGATAAACGTTGACGCTGGCCACCCGAAAGCGTAGTACCTTGCACTCCTATTACAGTGTCATAACCATTCGGTAATTGCATAATAAAATCATGCGCATCAGCATATTTAGCTGCCTTAATTATCTCATTTCTTGTAGCATCAGCTTGACCATATGCTATATTTTCAGCAACAGTTGTATTAAATAAATGAGTATCTTGAGTAACTAAAGAGATTTGCTGGCGGAGTGAAATAATCTTAATATCTTTAATATCATGACCATTAATTAAAATTCTTCCATCACTTGGATCATAAAAGCGTGCTAACAAATTACTCAACGAAGTTTTACCGCTACCGGAATGTCCAACAAATGCAGTTATTTTATTAGGTTTTAGCTTTAAGTCTATGTATTTTATAGCTATCTTATTCTCAAAACTTAGAGCTAACTTCTCAAAAGTAATTTGTGCATTAGATAAATCTACAGCTTTAGTGCCTTCATAATCTTTAATGAAAGGTTCTGTGTCTAGAATGTAAAATACTCTTTTAGCAGCAGCTATTCCTTCCTGTAAATTAATATTTAACGATACTAAACTTTTAAATGGCCTATAAGCTGAAGCAAAGGCAGCAAGAAAAGCAAAAAGCGCACCAGCTGTAGTTTTCCCTTCAATTACTAAACCACCCCCATACCATACCATACCTCCAACTGTAATACCACTTAAGCCCTCCATAATTGGTGAAACTAATGCATCCAGTTTAGATGTTTTTTTATAAAATTCTAAAATATTATTAATAATTAATGATGCTCTATTACTTTCTATTTTTTCACCGACAAATGACTTAATGATCTTAATTGACTGAAATGTTTCATCAAGTCGTGAAGTATAATTACCTAGTTCTTCTTGTGACTGTGCTGATATTTTTCGTATTTTTCTACCCATCTTTTGTACAGGATAAACAGCAAGTGGGAAAACAAGAAAAACTATACAAGATAACATAGGTTCTAATGTAAACATTGTTCCTATTAAAAATACTACAGTAAGAAAATGTTTAGCACAGCCGACAAGTAAATTAGAAACAGCACCTCGCATTAAAGAAATATCGTTAGTAAAACGAGATATAAGACGCCCTGAAGACTGGCTTTGAATAAAAGCAATATCAGCAAATAGCAAATGCTCATACATTTTCATTTGTAAATCAGCTAATACTCGTTGTCCTACAAATTTTATTAGGTAATTTTGATAATATTCTGCAATACCTTTTATAAAAAAGGTTGTAGTAATTACTATAGGCATTATTATCAGCATTTTCCTATCATGTGTTAAGAAAACTTGGTCGATAATAGGCTTTACTGCATGAACAATCACTGCTGTACAAATTGCTGCAATAGCCATACAGAATATGGCAAAATATATTTTACCTGCATATGGTTTAACATGATTTTTTATCAGCCTTTTTACAATATAAATAGCTGTGTAAGCATGATTTAAGTTATTACTCATTGTCACTCAAAATATTAAACTGGTGATGTGATATATTCGACATAGGCATTTTCAAATGCTCAAAAGCAGCATGGGTTATTACCCTACCGCGTGGTGTTCTTTGCAGTAAGCCTATCTGTATTAAATACGGCTCTATAGTTTCTTCAAGTGCATCACGCTGTTCAGATAATGCAGCAGCGATTGTCTCGATCCCAACAGGTCCACCCCTATAGTTATCTGCTATAAATTTTAAGTAACGATAATCATTACTATCAAGCCCTATTCTATCAACTTCTAAACGATTTAAACTAAAATTAGCTATTTCTTTATCTATTTCTAGCTTGCCATCAACTGCTGCAAAATCTCTTATACGCCGTAGTAACCTTAAAGCAATTCTTGGTGTCCCTCTACTTCTTTTTGCTATCTCTTCTGAACCTGACTCAGTTAAATCAATATAAAGTAATTTACTTGCTCTGTTTAAAACTTTCTTCAGCTCCTCTGTATTATAAAAATTTAACCGCAGCGGAATACCAAATCTATCACGTAAAGGATTACTAAGCAGCCCAAGCCGCGTGGTAGCACCAATTAAAGTAAATTGTGGCAAGTTTATTTTGACAGATCGTGCAGCCGGACCTTCACCAATGATTATATCAAGCTCAAAATCCTCCATAGCTGGATATAAGACCTCCTCAACTGAAGTATTCAAACGGTGTATCTCATCAATAAATAATACATCATTTTTCTCAAGGTTGGTAAGAATAGCAGCTAAATCAGCTGCTTTAAGTATAGCAGGGCCGGAAGTAGATTTGAAATTCCCACCTATTTCATTGGAAATAATCTTTGCTAGCGTAGTCTTGCCAAGCCCAGGCGGACCATAAAATAAAGTATGATCAAGATGCTCACCTCGTACTTTAGCAGCTTTAATAAAAACTGATAGGTTCTCTTTAACCTGCCGCTGACCAACAAATTCCTGTAAATATAAAGGCCTTAGAGGTAATTCTTGATCATTCTGATTTTTTTCAGGTGATAATATCTTTGTCATTATGTATATGTGGTAATTTATTTTAAATAGAAATCATTGAGTGTTATTGTGCTGATAGTCACAAGTCATTGCAAAACGGCCAAAGACCTTGTGATAATCTGTAAAATGACCAATTTTATAATATTTTTACTAGATTGCTTCGCTGACACTTATAGTTTGTCCTCATAATGATATTAAAAACCAATTAAATAAAGCATTACGACTAATAATAACTGAAAAATAGTTTTATGCCATATTTTAATTTCAACATAATTTTACTTATTAATTTTAATAACTAAAAGTAATATGCAATGAACATTAATTTACCAACTAATTTTTTATCTTTTTAAAAATTAGTATTATGATTTTTTAGAGCTGTTCTTATTAACTCATCAATAGAGATTCCAGGATTTTTTGCTATAATTTCTTGTACAGCACTTTGTGCTTTACATCTAGAAAAGCCTAAATTTATTAAGGCTTTTACCACTTCATTGCTTGCAATTGGTGTGATACTTTTTATATTTAAATTATCTTTAATAGTAGGTGTAATTGCTATTTTTGCTATCTTATCTTTTAACTCGAGTACTATACGTTCAGCAAGTCTAGATCCTACTCCAGATACTGTTTTAAAACTATTTTTATCTTCATTATTTATAGCAATTTGGATATCTGTTGGAGTAAGGCTTGATAGTATAGACAAAGCCATTCTTGTACCTATACCACTTACAGATTGCAGTAAATTAAAAAAATTCTTCTCTTCTAAAGTCAAAAATCCATAAAGATGAATATGATCTTCTCTTACATGAGTTTCTATAAATAACTTACAAAACTCTCCATTAATAAGGGTACTTAAAGTTTTACCTGAAACATAGACTAAGTACCCTATCCCATTTATGTCAATAATAACGTAATCATCATAATTAGAATCAACTTTACCACTTAATTTACCGATCATATAATTACTTTTTCTTTTCTCCTAATTTTTTATTCTTACTATTTATTAAGGCTAGTATTGGTAAAGAAGTAATAATAGAAGCTAAAATATAGTGAATAACAAGCGGTCTATCTACTGCATGGCACTGCCCATCATCTGGAATTGTTTGAGCTAAAATCATATAAGCAACTATTATAATTACTACTATATATAGAAAAGTAAAAAACAAACATTTTATAAAATTTTTCATTTCAATCCCCTATAATTTATATGCTATCACATGATTCTTTAAAAATTATCAGTCTTATTGCGTTGTATGCTTTTTATCATCATTACATGTAAAAGCTGTAACTTTTCGACTAAATAATCAAGAAAAAATTCTAATTTACAGAATTGTTTTATTTTAATTTCATTAAACTTGTAATTTTTATATGCAATCAAGAATATTTATTCTGGATTCTTGCCTATGTGGGAGAATGACATCAATCACTTTTTAAGTGCCATATCACATGTCACAATGCCTTTAGCCGCTCACAATGATGATTAAGATTATCTATCTCTATATCTTGTATTGTTCTACTTTTACGGTCTTTCATTTCAACAATATTGCTTGACGCTTTTTTAGTCCCAATTATGATTTGATAAGGTGACCCAATAAGATCATGTGTTGCAAACTTACTTCCAGGTCGTACATCAGTTTCATCATATAATACCTCTATATTTTGAGCTAACAGTTCTTTATAAGCTCTTTCTGCAAGTTCTACACATCTACTATCATGAATATTTAAATTAACTAAAGAAACTTTAAAAGGTGCAACATTAGAAGGCCATACAATACCTTTTGCATCACAATTTGCTTCTATAATAGCAGCAACTAATCTTGAAATACCTATTCCGTAAGAACTCATTTCTATCGGTATTAGCTTGCCATGTTCATCATTAATAAGTGCATTCATACTAACTGAATATTTTGTTCCAAGATAAAAAATATGTCCGACCTCTATACCTTTACTGCTTATTACATCTTCCGGTATTAAAGGTAATTTACTTATATCATGTTTTTCTTCAGCAGCTGCATACCAGCTTTTAATTTCCTCAATATCAATATCAAGATTATCTTTTAAAGCATTAAATCTTTTATCATAAAAAATGGTACTTTCACCAGTTTTAGCAATAATATGAAACTCATGACTCAAATTACCTCCAATTGGGCCGTTATCTGCAATTACTGGTATAGCAAATACACCTAAATCCTTGAATGTATTAATATAAGCCTTATACATTTGATTATATGTTCTAACGGCATTTTTTTCGTTTATATCAAAGGAGTAAGCATCCTTCATTAGAAATTCTCGTCCTCTCATAACACCAAAACGAGGTCTCATTTCGTCACGGAATTTCCATTGAATATGATAAAGATTTTTTGGTAAATCTTTATACGACTGAATACTATGACGGAAAATATCCGTAATCATATCTTCATTAGTTGGACCAAACAATAAAGTATTATCATGACGATCTTGAAACTTTAGTATTTCCTTACCATAATTATCAAAACGTCCTGATTCTATCCATAAGCTAGCTGGTTGAATACAGGGCATTAAGACTTCTAAAGCGCCTGCTTTATTCATGTTTAAGCGCACTATATTTTCAATATTTCTAAGTACTTTTAACCCCAAAGGTAACCAGCTATATATACCAGCTGCCTGTTGCCTTATCATTCCACTTCTTAACATTAGTTTATGTGAAGTTATTTGAGCTTCACTTGGGTCTTCTTTTAGGACAGGTAAAAAATACTTTGATAATAACATATTACTTATTTACTTTTGATGTAAGATTTAGGAATTCGCTGCGATATTTTTGTTGTTCAGCAAATATTCCTGTATAATGCATGGTGTTCATAACACTATTATCTTGCATTACTCCTCGCATTGACATACAGCTATGTACTGCTGAAATTTTTACAGCAACTCCAAGAGGTTTTAAATGTTGCTGTAAACTTTCAGCTACTTGTATCGTCATTTTTTCTTGAATTTGTAGTCTCCTTGCAAAAACACTCACTATTCTTGCAAGTTTACTTATACCTATAATACAATTATCAGGAACATAAGCTATATCAGCCTTGCCGCTTATCGGTAATATATGATGTTCACAAAGTGAGTAGAAATGAATATCCTGTAGCAAAATAAAATCCTGAAAATTGTCAGCATAAAATTTTGTACTTAATATTTCAGCTAAATCTTTTTCATAACCAGAAAACATTTCAAGATAACTATTAATTACTCTATCAGGTGTTTTAATTAATCCTTCTCTATGTGGATCTTCACCAATGAATTTTAGTAGTGTCCTTATCGCTTCTTTTGCTTCTTCCTTGGAAGGCTTTTTTAATGTCATAACTTTGATTACTTGTAAAAAAGATTGTTTTATACTTGCCTAATTTATAAAATTAACTTTGTTATTTCTTACTTTTGATCTTCGACTCATATATCTATGCTGCTACCAAAAGATGCCTTATTCCTTTTTAAAATTAAACTTTGTCTACCTAATTTCTTCATTTATTAGAGATATACCACATATATAAACAAACATCAAGCCACCGACTATAGCAATCATCACACCACTGCCCATCATTCCTATTAATAACTTAGCAGGTAGCGGCATAAAAATATTAGGGTCTTGATACGCATAACACCATAACTACCTGTAAAAATCAGCTCTAATAATATGTAGAATTTGACCAAAAGTTAGCAGATAAAATGTAAAATTTATTTATAATCATATTTTGTGATGATAAAATATAATAGCTATAACCTGCAATACTGATCCATACAATAGAACCATGATACTGCACGGGCATCACTATATTTATACCTGAGATACCTATTGTAATTAATCCACTGAATAGAAATAAAGTAATAGAACATACTAATAGTAGTTCTATTAAATTTATTAATGACTGTTTTAAATGATAATAATTCAAGTACCATACTTATTAAATATTAAGATAGGTGGTAATACCATCTAAACATTTCATATGATTTATATAGAATACTTTAAATGCACCGTCAATAATGATATAAAACATATGACCAAATATAATAATAAGGCCAAAAATAAAATTTAAATAAAGTAGGAAAAGATAGAATTTTTGAAATTTTAATTCTTTATTTATCAGCTCTTCTAACAAAATAATCTAAATAAACATTAATATTTAATATTTGTGTACATATAAATTATAATAAATGTCCTCTGCTCCAAAAAAGCAGTTCATAATAACACTCTAATCTTAACAGAAATAATTTAGACAATATTTTGTAATCCACTATAAGACCATCCAAAACAAATCTAAGTTATAATAAACATTACTGGGTTATGCCCTGATATAGGAGAAATAGCGATTAAAGAAGTATCTAAAAGTGCAAGTTTTTGGGCAGATATCATTCCAATTAATAAAGTACATTCAATACTTGTTATACCATTACCATACCTCCTCCATAGTATCTATATTGTTAGCTAAAACAAATGATATTCTACTAAAGAAATAAGCGCCATAAAACCCTCCCAACTATAATAATTACTGTAGACTAATTATTACCTACAAAACTTATTACTTATGCGTTATTTATCTTTAAATTCATTTATTAGAAAAAGAAGAATCTATAACCTATTGTTGTTGCTATCATAATGCACCAAACCCAATATTACTAAGAAATAAACTATTTTCTATTTTCAACGTCCACAAATATATACATAGTAGTTTTATATTCAACTATAGTAACCTCCTATGTTAGAAGACACCTTACCTAACAAGATAAAATGCAACAATTATATAGCTAACTTCAAAAAAAAAAATTATAGTGTTAAATTTCCTATATGTTTAAAATAAAATCTAACTGATAAATTTATTGTCAAAGTACTAAAAGGAAGACTTTCAAAGAATAAAAGAGTACATATAAATTAGAAAAGAAAACTAAAATAAATGGTAACATCAGTTGAACCTACAGATAAAAATTAAAGCATAGAGAGAGGATATCAGCACTCAAATTTTAAGTACTTACTTTATTTTAAAGATTAAGTCGCGTTGCTATATGAACAGTTTAGTGGTGGGTTTGAGAAGACTTGAACTTCCGACCTCACGCTTATCAGGCGTGTGCTCTCACCAGCTGAGCTACAAACCCACAATTTAAATAATTAATAACGTGGTGAGCTCGCCGGGATTTGAACCCGGGACCATTTGATTAAAAGTCAAACGCTCTACCAAACTGAGCTACGAGCTCTTAAAAATATATTTAAGAATAATGTTTTACTTTATCGTAGAAAAAGGCTAATCTGTCAATAATTATTTTTTAATTTAATTTTAAATATTAGGAAATTTATGCTGTATCAGGACGTAGCTATAATTATTCCGTCACGGCTTAACTCAACTAGGCTAAAACAAAAACCACTACAGCTTATCGGCTCATTAACTTTAATAGAAAGAGTATTTAAACAAGTAAATCAGACTAATCTTGAACATATTTATGTTGCGACTGACTCAGAAGAGATAGCAAATATCATTAAAAAAATTGGTGGGAAAGTAATATTCACTGATAGTGATATCCCTACTGGTACTGATCGTACTTATGCAGCTTTCAAACTAATCCCAAATAATCAAAGTATTAACTATATAGTCAATGTACAAGGAGATATGCCTTTCATTGAACCTAGCTCCATTTTGAAAATAATAGAGTATTTAAAAAATAGCAACTATGATATAGTAACACCAGTAGTAAAAGTTGATATAGAAGTTGTAAAGAGTAGTAGTAGTGTTACTGTAGCTGTTGACTCTAAAGGAAAAGCATTATATTTTTCGCGTAGTCTCATTCCAAATGGTGTAAATAAATTCTTATATCATGTAGGTATGTATGGTTTTCATAAAGCTGCTTTAGAGAAATTTGTAGATCTTAAGCCTACTTTTTTAGAAAAAACAGAACGTTTAGAACAATTACGCATTCTTGAGAATGGTATGACTATAGGGACATGTTTAGTTGATAATGTGCCCATTTCTGTGGATACAGAAGAAGATTTAGAAAAGGCAGTAAAATTTTTACAAAAATATTTAGTAAGTTAGGTTTATATAAGTAACAAATGGTACGCTTTATTTTTATTACAGGAGGAGTAGTTTCATCACTCGGTAAGGGTTTAACTGCTGCATCTCTTGCTATGCTATTACAAGCCAAGGGTTTTAAAGTTTGCCTAAGAAAGCTAGATCCTTATCTTAATGTTGATCCTGGTACTATGAACCCTCATGAGCATGGTGAAGTATATGTTACTGATGATGGAGCTGAAACCGATCTAGATCTTGGTCACTATGAGCGTTTTACTGGAGTTCCATCGTGTAAATCTGATAATATAACTACAGGCGCTATATATTCAAAATTACTTAGAGATGAACGATTAGGAAATTATACTGGTGTTACTGTTCAAGTTATTCCTCATGTTACAAATATAATAAAAGATTTTATACTTTCAAACACCAAAGATTTCGACTTTGTTCTTTGTGAAATAGGAGGTACTGTCGGCGATATTGAAGGTTTGCCATTTTTTGAAGCTATAAGACAAATCGGTAACGAATTAAAAAGTGAGCGTTGTTTATTTATTCACTTAACTTTATTACCATACGTTAAAACAACTCGTGAATTGAAAACAAAACCTACTCAACATTCAGTAAAAGAATTACGTGCTATTGGTATTTCACCTAATATATTAATATGCAGAACAGAGTGTAATATTTCAAAAAGTGAAAGAGAAAAAATAGCTTTGTTTTGCAATATAGACTTTGAATATGTTATTCCAGCAATAGATCAGAAAAATATATATTTAGTACCGCTTGCATATCATAATTCCAGGCTTGATAATAAAGTTTTAAAATTTTTTAATCTTAATATTGTACCATCTAAATTAGATAAATGGTATGATATAATTGATAGGTTAAAAGATTCTAACTCAAAGGTAAGAATCGCTATAATAGCTAAATATAATAAATTAAAAGATGCATATAAATCAGTAATTGAAGCACTTGGTCATGCCGGTATTTACTACAAATATAAAATCGATTTAGTATGGATAAATGCTGAAAATCTAACTGAAGTAAATATTCATAAAAAATTATTAGATATAGATGGAGTTTTAGTACCTGGAGGATTTGGCGAGAGAGCAACTCAAGGAAAAATTATAACAATAAAATATGCTCGTACTAATGATATACCTTTTTTCGGTATATGTTTCGGTATGCAACTTGCTGCTATTGAAATAGCGAGTAATTTAATTGGTATTAAAGATGCTGGGTCAGAGGAGTTCAAAACGGTAGGTATTAAAATTATCAAAAAGATAAATAACAATAATATAGATTATAATGAGCTAAGTATAACAAAAGAAAATATAAAAAAAACTATGCGACTTGGTTCTCATCCTTGTAGCTTAGTCCCTAATACTATTGCTGCTACAGCTTATGGTAAACTTGAAATAAATGAAAGACATCGTCATAGATATAAATTTAATAATGACTTTCAAAATATCTTTGAAAAAAGCGGAGTAAAATTTAGTGGTTTTTCAAAAGATAAAGAGATTGTAGAAATAATTGAATTACCTTTACTTCGTTGGTTTGTGGGAGTACAATTTCACCCCGAGTTTAAATCTAAACCTTTTGAACCTCATCCTTTGTTTACTCAGTTTATTAAAGCTGCAATTGAGTATAATAAATATAAAAGAAAGTAATCAAAAATTATTATATGTTGCTTTTAAAAATCTTGACATAGTTTTTATTATAGTTTAGGCTGTGCTGAAATACGCCTGTAGGTAATTAATGGATATCGTGAATTCTAATTTCACCCTTTGGAATAGAGCCAGAAACAGTAAATTTAGACATATAGTATGGCCTATTAGGTCATATGAATTAACCAAATTCATACCTATGGCTTTACTAATGTTTTTTATTTTACTTAATCAAAACTTAGTCCGTAGCATTAAGGATAGTTTCGTTGTCACTTTAATTAGTTCAGAGGTTCTTAGTTTCATCAAGCTTTGGGGTGAAATGCCTATGGGTGTTTTGTTTGTTATTCTTTATTCTAAACTCTGTAATGTTATGACTACAGAGCAAGTTTTTAGAATAATTACCAGTACTTTTTTATTTTTCTTTGCAATCTTTGGTTTTATTCTATTTCCATATAAAGAATTTTTTCATCCCGATCCCAAGTTAATCAAACATTATGTGATGCTTCTTCCTCATTTAAAGTGGTTTATAATAATCTGGGGACAATGGAGTGTAGTATTATTTTATATTATGGGAGAGCTATGGCCGGTGATAGTATTTACTCTTTTATATTGGCAGCTTGCAAATAAAATTACTAAAGTTGAGGAAGCCCCAAGGTTTTACTCATTCTTTACTTTATTTGGACAAACTAATTTACTCATTTCTGGAACTGTAATTATTTATTTTGCTAAGAGCGATCATTTCTTATTACCTTTATTTTCTCATCTAAGCGATACAAATGAGATTCTTTTAAAATCATTTGTGACGATTATTTTAGTGTCTGGATTAATTTGTTTAGCTCTCCATAAATTTATCGATAAATTAATTGTAGAATCTGATAAAAATATTAAATTTAAAAATCAAAGAATGGATATATTAAAGTTAAACCTAATTGAGAGTGCAAAAGTAGTATTAACATCTAAATATCTTGGTTTTATTTGTATTCTTGTAATATCCTATTCTATGAGCATTAGTTTAATTGAAGGATTATGGATGTCAAAAACAAAACAACTTTATCCAGAAACTAAAGATTTTATTTCATATCATGGTGAGGTATTTTTTTGGACAGGAACATTAACTCTAGTTAGTGCATTTTTAGGAAGTAGTTTAATTAGAATATGTGGCTGGTTTTGGGGAGCTATTATAACACCAATTATGATGTTTGGGGCTGGTGTCATGTTCTTTTCATTTACAGTTTTTGAGAATTATTTGCAGCATATTGTCTCTACTCTTGGTTATAGTTCTCCGCTTATTGTTATAGTTTTTATAGGTGGTTTATGGCATGTGCTTTCCAAATCAGTAAAATATTCACTTTTTGATGCTACTAAAGAAATGGTATATATTCCACTGGATAGTGAAATGAAAACTAAAGGTAAAGCAGCTGTTGATGTTATAGGAACAAAGATTGGCAAATCAATAGGTGCTATTATTCAATTTATATCTTTTAGTATTTTCCCAAATGCAGTGCATGATGATATAGCTGGGTTATTAATGTTTAGCTTTATAATTGTGTGTCTACTGTGGTTATATGGTGTAAAAATTTTATCAGAATATTATAATAAGCTAATTAAGCATTAAGAACATTATTGCAAACAGCTAAAGACATTGCCTGCATGGTTCAAGAGAATTAAAATATGTCATTTAATTCTTGTACTAAAATTTACTGAATTTCCACTTTTATTAGGAATACAAACTATATAATAAAGTATTTAGTAATTTATAATAGCAATATAATCTTTTCAAAAAACCTTTTTTCTTGAATAAATTTATAATATAGTAAACAAATATATAATTATTGTATGAGGACATAATGAAAAAAAAATCAAAAATATCATTAATAGGT
Organism: Candidatus Rickettsia mendelii; assembly: GCF_057543435.1. Taxonomy (NCBI): domain Bacteria; kingdom Pseudomonadati; phylum Pseudomonadota; class Alphaproteobacteria; order Rickettsiales; family Rickettsiaceae; genus Rickettsia; species Candidatus Rickettsia mendelii. The sequence goes on from NZ_BTGX01000018.1 coordinate 39,416, forward strand.
AGCGGTAATATTGGTGGTACACTTGCCCATTTAATTAGCATTAAGGAATTAGGTGATATTGTGTTGTTTGATTTGGTTGAAGGAGTACCACAAGGAAAAGCACTTGATATTATGCAAGCTAGTGCTTTAGCGGGTTCTAATATCAAAATAAAAGGAAGTAATGATTATAAAGATATTGAAGGTTCCGATGCTATAATTATTACGGCTGGTTTACCAAGAAAATCTGGTATGAGTAGAGATGATCTAATTAACGTTAATACTAAAATTATAACATATGTAGCACAGAATATAAAAAAATATGCTCCAAATGCTTTTGTCATAGTAATTACCAATCCTCTTGATGTTATGGTTTATGTAATGCTAAAAGAAAGTGGCTTACCTCATAATAAAGTAATTGGTATGGCAGGTGTACTTGACTCATCAAGGTTTAACTTTTTTCTTGCTGAAGAGTTTAAAGTATCAGTGAGTAATGTTAATAGTATAGTTCTTGGTGGTCACGGTGATGCAATGGTACCTCTTGCAAGATATTCGACAGTATCAGGAATACCGATACCAGATTTAGTGAGAATGGGTTTATCAAGTAATGAAAATATTGAAAAAATAATTGATCGTACTAGAAATGGTGGAGGTGAGATTATTGCATTACTTAAAGCATGCTCTGCTTACTATGCACCAGCAGCTTCAGCAGTTGAGATGCTTGAATCATATTTAAAAGATAAGCGTCAAATTCTAACTTGCGCTGCTTATTTACAAGGTGAGTATGGCGTACATGATTTATATGTTGGGGTACCAGTTATTATTGGTAAGGAAGGAGTAGAAAAAATAATAGAACTACAATTAACTGAAGAAGAAAAAGCATTGTTTGATAAGTCAGTTAATACAGTTAGAAAGCTAATTGAGGCAATGAAGTAAATATTAAATTTACAAGCGAAGTCTATATATTTTGTTTTTCAACTTCATGATTTATGTCTACAGTTTTTTGTAGACATAAAAGTTACACTAGATTATGCATACAAAATTTAATAAACTGTACTATAGAGATAAGAATAATTATCAATGAATTAATTTAATATTAGTATTTTTTATTTTTAGTTCATTACATATCTTGTGATTAGTTATTATGTTGTAAAATATATTGATAATGATGTATGCTCTTACCTCCTCTATATTATTTTCTGGAGTATTTGATCTATAAGTACACTAAAATTCACTGAGATTTATGCTTTGATATACTAATCTATTTGCTGTATAATCTTGTTGGTCTCTTTTCTTAAAAAGACAACACTGTGCTAGCACTGATTTTACCAATATTCTATTATTAAAATAGATGAAATAGTAGTTTTTGCTATAATATAAAAATTACTATATTTTCTGTTTTAGATTATATAAAACCACTATAGTACCTATTAATATTACAAGTAAGCAAATAAAAAAGCTTAAGGTTAAAGGTAGTGACTTAAAGTTTTGCCATAAAAGCATACTAAAAAAAGGAGTGCTTGAAGATAGAATAATACTCCCTAGCGAGTGAGATAAGCTATAAAGCCTCATTCTAACAGGTGTAGCAAATAAGAACTGAACAACAATTTGTAGTGGTATAGCATAAAATGCTGCAAGCCCTATTAATATCACAGGACAGAAAATAGTAAATATTTGTTTATATAGTAATATTTGCATCCATAAAGCAACGATAATGCTGGCAAATAAAGCCCATGTAATCTGTTTTAAAGGATTTATTTTATCAGCAAGTAGTCCTGCAAATAATGCTGATATCCCATAAATAGTAATAAGAGCTATATTCATAAACCCTATTTCATAATGGTTCATAAAAGCTATTTTTGTTAAAAAAACTCCTAGGAAGATCACTAAAAAGTGATATACCCCTCCAATAGCACCATTCACTAGCAACGCTATCGTAAAAGATAATTTATTATCTTGTATAATTTGTCGTATGGTGCTTTTTAATAAGACTTTATTTTTATAAAATAAAAACTCACTGCTTTCTTTAAACAAATTTCTCATCAAAATAGCAAATAAACCGAATATAGCACCAATCAGGAAATTAAAACGCCATAAATAGTAGATATCAGAATTACTAGCGTAATAATAAGCTATAGCAGCAAGTAATGCACCTATTTGGCTACAACATGCAACTATCCCTATATTAAAATTTTTTTGACTATCTCCTGTTTTTTCAGCTATATAAACCTTTATTCCATCAACTTCTCCAGCAAGGCTTGCTAAAAAAATCATTCGGCATAATGTCAGTATAACTGTAGCAAGAATACCTATCGTCTCAAAGGATGGAGTAATAGCAATCAATCCAGTAGAAATAGCACTAATAAACATTGATGTTTTGATAGATTGAGTGCGCCCATATTTATCTCCAATAAATCCAAAAATTATAGATCCTAAAGGACGCACTATAACAGCAACACTAAGCACAGCAAAAAAACTAAGTAACTGCTTATCATACTCTATACTTGGCAAAAAATTTTGTGCTAAAATGCTTGCAGATAAACCAAATAAAGCATAATCGTAATAGCGAATAACTGCTACGAAAAATGCAATTAAAAAAGCTGAATTAGACATATAATATATAAAATGATTATACCTAGCAAAAAATATAGACATTGTTACTACAAGTACCTAAAGATATTAAAGCATAATGACAGTAGCCCGTAGCGACATCCATCCTCCCTTAGCAATGAAATAATAACACCTATATAGTCAGGAATGCTATGATTAATACAAATTGATACGATATACTAAATATTCTTTCTATGAAAGGAATGCTTTTTTAGCTTGAATATAAATAATTATATTTCTCTTTTTAAATTTTGTTTCTCTAATTTTTTTCTTTGTATTGCTACCTTTTGTGACAATTCATCTTTATTATTATCTATTTCTTTAAATAGTTGTTTACCAATATCTTTTGCTTCTTTCTTTATATCATTTGAAACTTGAGATAGCAATGGACTAGAAACATCACCTCTAAGTACTAGA
>NZ_BTGX01000019.1:0-14095 GCF_057543435.1 Candidatus Rickettsia mendelii
AAATAGTTGCGACATCATAACAAGCGGTAGAACTAATCTTAGCCATATCTAGATTCTTTATCTGTAACTTAGCAATCTAAAATAACGTTTATATTTGTATGATAAATGATATAAATGGTGACCTTAAGATCTTTAATTATGGTGATAAATAAAAATATACTACTATAGTTGGTAACTTGCAAAACTTTTAGTTTCTTTTTTTCTGAGGTTTTCTATATGTTAGTACTAATTTTGTTGCTTTCATTCTTTACATATACTTTGCAAAAAGTATCAAGTATATCTAATCTACTTTAGATGTATATTTCTTCATTGTTGAGTGCATATTTTAAAATCAAAATACTATGTAACTAACACTCTCTTTGAAATCTCTTATTGCTTCTCTTCTCTCCTCACTCACTTATCCTAAATTCATATTAGAAAGCTACACAGGTATTAATAAATTACTGACACTTAATGATCTTGGTTCCACAATTCTTAGAAACTTCTTTAAATATAATAAATATAGTAGGACACAATTATTATTCAGGATTGTCATTTATAATGACATAATTATTAAGATTGCCAAGATCGCTTAATCGCTTGTGAGCTTCATCCAAATGATTATTTGAGTTTAAAAGAACTATTACTACAAATAATACTTACAACACAGATCCAATAGAATCAAAACTTTTTTACTATTTCAAGAAAAAAGAAGATTAATTTTGCTTGATCTGCCTTTTGCAGTGAAAAATAAATTTCAAAAATTACTTGAAGCAATTTAAAAAAATTAAGTTACTATTTTTTAATAATGCTATCTTAATTTGGTACCTATAAAAGATTTATCTTTAGTCAGTGATTTTTACCACAATTACAAAAATATTGAATTCCAGGAAATATCAATTATTGAATATAAGCTTTTATATAGTGATAAAAATCTAATTCAGTTTAGATTAATGTTAATAAGTTTTGCAAATATTAAAACAGAGATAGAAAAACTAACAAAATATTATAGCACTACATCTTAATTTTAAATTTACTTATATTTATCTTTTAGTGTCCTTTTGAAAGTATATTTCTTATTATCTGTAACTCTGCTAATCAAAGGTTGTAGTGGTACTAAAGTATCTATGGATTACACTCTACTTTTTATCATTTCATCTCAATTATAGCAAGAACATAAAATAAGCCATACCAATTTAGTATTACAATGTGATTTAACAAAAAAATAGTAAATATATATGTATGTACAAAACTTAGGTTTGATAATTTATGACTATAAACAAAATAAGATTTTTTACAAAAGTGCTATAATAAAAATTAAGCAAAATTTAATCAAGCTGCTGAAATAAAATTGCGTATATAAAAGAACTGATTATAAAACTAAATTTAAAATATAATTTTTTCTAAACTAATAATTATTTTTTATAAAAAAGTAAGCTCATAGAAATAATATCTCAGAATTAACTAAGCTTGATAAAATAACTAGTACAATACCACTCATGATGCCAGAATATGAACCTAAAATTATCAATCATTATGGAATAAGTAATGAGCACTCAAAAAAAGAAAAGAAAGAAAAAATGCTTTTATCGAGGTATTTATTTACAAAATAAAAAGGAACGCCATAATGTATACAGCAGTCAGTTGAATTGTGATAAAAGCTGCTAGAGTATTAGATTACAGGAACTATGTTGAGAATATTCACACAAATTTGTACCACAATATGTCTTACCTAAAAGAAATACATGTTAAGGAATGATCAAAAATTATGTGTAGTCAATTTATTAATAAGCAAGGACAAACTGATCATGCGACGGATGAACATTTGCAATTTTGAAATCTTACTATACAAGACAATAAAACAATTAATCCTTTTTGTTTTATTTTTAACTTTAGTAAATGTTAAACTATGATCAAACTTTTATATCCTAAATTTTGGCAAAAGCGAAATATTATAGCTTATTTGCTTTTTCCTATAAGTCTAATATATCAATTTTTAGGTTATTTGCGGAACATTTTAGCTCATCCTATTACTTTTCCTGCAAAAGTTATTTGTGTTGGTAATTGTAGCATAGGCGGTACTGGTAAAACTCAAATAGTGATGTATTTAGCAAAATTATTAACAGCACATAATATAAATTTTGTCATGGTTACTAAGGCTTATGGCAGCAAGCTTAAAAACGCAGCAATTGTAGATGCAAAACATACTGCACTAGATGTAGGAGATGAATCAATAATACTTGCAAAGTATGGAACAGTTATTTCTACTAAAAATATTAGAGAGATTTCACTGCTAATTAATGAGCTTAAACCAAGTATAATAATACTCGATGATTTTCTACAAAATCCTCACTTGCATAAAGACTTTACTATAGTTTCTGTTGATGCTCAAAGATTTTTCGGTAATGGTTTTCTAATTCCTGCTGGTCCTTTAAGACATTATCCGAGTAAAGCTCTTAATTCAGCCGATTTGATTTTCTTAGTCAGTAGCGGTTATGATAATATACCCGATATTTTAATACCTTATAAAAATAAATTAATACATGCTCAAATAATAGCTTCAAACAATGTAGATAAAGCTAAAAATTATTTTGCTTTTAGCGGAATCGGTAACCCAGAGCGTTTTTTGCTTACTCTAAAAAGTTATGGACTGAATATAGCCGGTTACAAAATTTTTCCTGATCATTATAATTATTTACAAGCAGATTTAGAAAATTTATATTCATTAGCTAAAGAACATAACGCTATCTTAATTACTACAAGAAAAGATTATGTTAAATTTAATAATTTAAATAGTGATATTGTCTGTTTGGATGTAGAGTTATTTATAAATAATCTTGATTTATTAAATGAAAAAATTTTTAAAAAAGCTCAGATATTTAATTGAATATTTTATTGTTATTATTTTTCTAAAGGTAATAGGAATATTTGGTATAGATAGAGCAGCAGATGTTTGTAGTTTTATAGCTAGAAAAATCGGTATATTATTTACAGTTAATAAAATTGCTAGACGAAATATTAAAGCAGTTTTTGGTGACATGTTTGATACTGAAAAAACTATAAATCAAGCTTGGGATAATTTCGGTAGATGCATCGGTGAATTTGCATATGTCAACAAGATGGATGAAAATGAATTAGAATTTAGAATTGAAATAGTAGGTATAGAAAATATCCAAAAGTTTGAAGGGCGGCCTTTCATATTATTTAGTGGACATTTTGCCAATTGGGATATTGTACCTAAGATTGTACATAAATTTTACCCTAAGTTTGCTATAATTTATCGTAAAGCTAATAACCCATATATTAATAGGTTAATCAATAAGATGCGTGCTAGTTCTAAATTAAGGCTTATTCCAAAAGGATCAGATGGTAGCAGAGCTTTAATTCAAGCAATTAAAGAACGCGAATCTATAGCTATGCTTGTTGATCAAAAGATGAATGAGGGAATTGAAGTGCCGTTTTTAGGACATCCCGCTATGACAGCCAATGCGATTGCTAAAATTGCTTTGCAATATAAATATCCTCTTGTACCTTTTCAAATTATTAGGACTAAAGGTAGCTATTTTAAAATGATATTGTATCCACGCTTAACATTTGAACAAACAGGTGATAATAAAATCGATTGTTACAACATTATGCTCAATATTAATCAAATGCTAGGTAAATGGGTTAAGCAAAATCCTTCTCAATGGTTTTGGTTTCATAATAGATGGAAAAAGTAGAATTTTTTTAAACTTTCTTTTTAGAGCTTGTGTTTAAAATTTAAAATACCATGAATTTTTTCAAGAGTATTTCTAATGGATTTAGTATTTTGAGGTATTTTTTAGTGATAAGATTTTTGTAGGAATAGCAGTTCCTATTTAAAAAATCTTTATAATTTACAGCAAAAAAGAGTTTAAATTTAATCCTTTTAGAAATGTTTACAGAACCTAAGTTGCTTTTTTATTATGTTATTTATGATGCTGGTATATAAATTTGAGTTAATTTTTATTAACTATTCTTAAAAAGATGTTTTATTAGCACTAAAAGTAAAACACTTTAAAGAATTGCATAAAAACCTTAAAAATTCTGCTAAAGTTATTATTGCTGATTTTAATAAAAAATATTGTGAAGTAGCAGATAAATTATCTGTCTAAATTAATGATTTAGAGAAATATACTAAAAAATTATTTTTTAGAAAACAATATTAAAATTTAATAGAAACTATGCAAGATTACCAAAAAATAGTGATGATAAATTAGAAGAATATAGATAAATTATTGTAAAGAAGTGTGATGATTTAAGTAAGCAAGTTGAACAATAATAAATACAAGTATTAATTGGAGAATATCAATGAAAATAGTAACATTTCTACTTTATTATTAACAACTAATGTTTTTGCTGATTTGTCTTTATCAGATGAAACACAAGCAAATAAAGTATAAACTAAAGAAGTAGCTGCTAATATGGAAATAATTGCTGAAAATTTATATGAATGACATAGCATAAAAAATTTAGTACAAACAGAAGTCAATAAAATTTAATCAGGCCTTAAGCAATACTTAATCAAACAACACAAAGCATTGCAGAAATAAAAGCAAATATGAAAGATCAGAAAGATAAAATGTTATAGATTATATCAAAGCAAAGATAGAAGTTTATAAGGAAGCAAAAAGCAAGAAAAATACGCCAGAATATACTGGATGAGTTAGAAGAGTTACATAAGAATATTAACAATAAAAAGCAAATTCGTAATTTTAGGGAGAAATTTTTAACGTTATTGTTGTGTAGACGTGGACCGATAAAGTATACTAAAATTATGTTATACTGTGGCAAAGTTTACAGTATCTAAAAAAGTAACATGCTGTGATATATTTTAGAGATATTATTATAAGCTTGCGGGATAACGGTAGTATATTATGGTTTATACCACAACACTGAATTCCTCTTATAGTGACATTTAAAAATCGGTATTAATTTATGACTATTACCAAAGAAAAAATTGCAGCTATGTTAAATTCTAAACTAGGCTTTTCACATAATCTATGTGAAGAGATAGTTAATACAGTTTTTTCTAATGTTTTAGAAATAGCAAAAAAACAAAAGTTAACTTTAAAAAATTTTGGTCGTTTTGAAGTTAAGCAGAAAAATCCTCGTCCTGGAACAAATTTTCATACTAAATCGCAAGTAATGATAGAGTCAAAAAAGAACTTACGTTTTGTTCCTTCTTCTAAATTAAAAGCTTTAATTAATGAATATAATGAGCAATAAATTAACAAAAAAATATTATTCTGCTAGTGAAGTAACTGCACGTTTAAATATTGCTTTGCATCAATTAAGATATTTAGAAATAAAAATTTCTAATTTATCTAATTTAAAAATAAAAAATAGAAGATATTATACTATTAATGATATCGAACTGCTTAGAAAATATCTCAACACAAATAAAGAATTATCCCCTACTGTTTTTTCTATTAATAACAAAATCGATATATTACTTACTAAATTTAATAACTTATCTTTTCAAATAAAAAAAATCCTTGCTGATTCCTCTATGCCATGCGTATAGTATATCCGCATTTTTTATTTAAAAGGAGGAGCTTGTGACAATAAGACAAAATGTAAAACCTGTGATTGTTGTGTATCTGGACTCAATTAACTGATGCCGAAAGAAAATTATTTCAAGATCATCATCCTTTAGGTGTAATTTTGTTTGCACGTAATATTAAAAAAAATGATAAAGAGGAACAAGAAAAAGAAGAGCTTATAAAGCTTATCGATGATATAAAAGAAGTATTAGCTGGAGAGTTCTATAAAATTTGTATAGATCAAGAAGGTGGTAGAGTAAAAAGGCTTAAGCCACCTATTTTCTATGATGCTCCAGCAGCTAAAATTTTTGGTGATTTAACAGAGAAAGAAGGAATAGAAATAGCTAAAGAATAATGCAAACAAAATTGTATTAATATAGCTAAAGAGCTTAAATCACTTGGAATCAATTTAGATTTTGCACCGGTAGCAGATTTAATGCATCTGGGAGCACATAAAATAGTTGGGGACAGGAGTTTTAACTCAAAGCCTGTGAGATAATAGTACATTTATGTCTTGCTGCTTTAGAAGGTTTGCAGCAAGAAGGAGTGACAGGCTGTATAAAACATATACCGGGGCATGGTAGAGCTAAGGTAGATAGCCATAAAAAATTACCAAGAATTAATATTTCTCTAGAAATTTTAGAAGAAACAGATTTTATGGTATTTAAAGAGCTCGTAGTTTCTAGTGAAGTTACGCTTGCTATGACTGCGCATATAGTTTATGGAGCCCTTGATCCTAATAGTCCTGCTACTTTATCATGAGCAGTTATTAACTATATTAGAAATGGAATTGGTTTTAAAGGGCTTATTATTTCGGATGCGATAGATATGAACGCCTTAAAGCGAGGAATAAAAGATATTACTAAAGGAGTTTTGGATGCAGGAGTAGATATAGTGCTTGAATGTACAGGGAAGCTTGATAATATATTTGAAGTACTTAGTAGTGCTCATAGGGTATCTATAGATAAATTTTCTAGCTTATTTATTGTTTAACATAAACTCTTAAATGAGCAAAGCAATTTTATTTAGCAATAAAATTGCTATTAGGCAACTATTAATTAACTTAAGTTAAAATTCATCAAATAATTATATTGAAAAAACTTATTTTTAATATTAATCTATTTTTTAATTTTTAGTTAAAGAATTAATTTTATAGATTGCTTGAATAGTATATGAATAGCCTTGCAGATTAAGTTCTAAAAGCTATATGTAATATTTACTAAAAATAGAGATATATTAGAATTTTAAGTAGCAGGAGGGGATTTGATTTGTGATATTATTAATCTGCTTAAAGAAGATTTACATAAAGCTAATATAGAAAATAAGATATACATGCGTCTTAAGGAGCCTTACTCTATCTTAAAAAAAATGAAAAGGAAAGGGGTGGTAATTAGTGCATTGAAGGACTTAATTGCATGTAGGATTATAGTCAAATCTAAGGAACAATGTTATGATACTTTGAGTGTTATAAAGAATTCTCCTCACTTAATTTTATTGCATACCAAAGATTATATCCATAAGCCAAAAAGTAATGGTTATCAGTCTGTTCATAATATAATGCAGCTTTTATATTCTAAACGTAATCTTGAAATACAAATAAGAAGCGAGGAAATGCATAAAGACGCTGAACTTTGTAGAGCTGCTCATTTAAATTATAAACAAGAGCAAGAGCGACATTTGCAACAAGTCTTGGATGTAAACAATGACATAATGCTTCATAAAGCACATCAAATGGTGAAACAATTTGAAGGATTAGAAGAGCAGATTGTGGAATATGAAAAGGAGATAATGCGTACTTGGCATACTAGATATAACAAAATGTTAAAATGGGAAAATAGTGCTAAAGTGTTAATATTTAATGAAGAATAGTTTATAAAACATCTATCTCTTTATTGTGAACAACTAAACTAAAAGCGCTGTAGTAGTCAATAAAATGACCATTTTCGTAGCATTTTTTTTTTGATTGTTCTATCAAACTTATAGTTTCTTTGCGATTATACTTCTTAAATTAACGATGCAAGTTTCTAATTTTTTAAAGATATTAGGCTAAACAAATAATTATTAATTGTGATAAAAATATTACATCTACTAAAACTTTATAAAAAAAATATAGCGCTGCTTGTAATTATATATAATGCATAGTATACTCAGGCGGTAGTTTAGAGACTATTGAAACACAATCATGTTTTAATGCTAGGTACTAAATATTTTAACTTAAATAATAGGAAAAAAATATGGTTCAAAAACTAAATTTTCTAAAAAAAATTATGTCTGCAGGATTGGTGACTGCTTCTACTATAGCAATAGCTGGTTCTTCTACTTCAGCTATCGCTCAGAGCAATAGAACAACAGCTGGTGCTGTTACAACTGTTGATGGTGCAGGCTTTGATCAAGGTGGTAATAATAATAATGTGGCTGTAGCAACAAATGCCGTTATTACTGCTAATGCTAATAATGCTATTAATTTTAATACTCCAGCTGAGAGCTTTAATGGTTTATTTTTAGGTAATGCAAATAACCTGGCAGTGACTATTAGCCAAGATACTACTTTAGGGTTCATCACTAATGCTGCTAATAATGGTAATCACTTCAACTTTACTCTTGGTGCTAATAAAACTCTTATCATAACTGGTCAAGGTATTGATGCTGCTGCTGCCGCCGCGACAATAAATGCTAAAAACGTTGTAACCCCTTTTAATGGTGGTGCTGCTATTAACAACAATGATCTTAGTGGTGTAGGAGCAATAGATTGTGGCGCTGCTTCTGTGTTAACATTTAATTTAGCCAATCCTACAAATCAAGATGCTCCTCTTGTACTTGGAGCAAATGCTACCATAGCTAATGGTGTTAATGGTACATTAAATGTTACTAATGGATTTATTCAAGTTTCTGATAAAACATTTGCTACTGTCAATAAAATTAATATTGCTGATGGTCAAGGTCTCATTTTCAATACAAATCCTACTGCTGGTAATGCTTTAAATTTACAAGCAAATATGGCTAGCATTAATTTTAATGGAACAAATGGTACAGGTAAATTGGTATTATTAAGTAAAGTAGGGGGTGCTACTGACTTTAACATTACAGGGCACTTAGGCGGTGCAGGTAAAGGTATAGTAGAATTTAATACTACCGCAGTAGCAGGGCAGCTTATAGCTAATGCCGGTGTTGCAAATGCAGTAGTAGGTACTAATAATGTAGATGATAGAGCTGCAGGATTTATTGTGACTGCAGCAGCAGGGAAGGCTGCAACAATTAATGGACAAGTTTTTGCTAAAAACATAACTATGAATGGCGGAGCAATAAATTTTGGGCATATAGTTGATGTTGGTGCAGGGGGTGCTACTTCATTTAAAAATGGAGTTTCAACCGTTACAATAGCTCAAAACTCAAATCTTGGAGTTGTTGATTTTGGTAATACTGCTTCACAAATTAATGTTGCTGCAGGTATGACGCTTGCTGGTAATTTTACAGGTGATATAAATAATAACGCTAATACTGCTGGTGTAATAACTTTTGCTGCAGCAGGTGCTTTAGTAAGTGCTAGTGTTGATGCAAATGTTCCTATTACAAATAAAATTACAGCAATTGAAGCTCAAGGTAATGGTGCTGTTATTTTATCAGGTACACATAATACTGAGCTACGTATAGCAAATGCTAATGGATCATTTATGCTAGCTGATGGAACAGTTATCAATGGTGGTGTTAACCAAACTGCTCCTACTGCTAATGCTCTTGCTGCAGGTAATCTTATTTTAGCCGGTAATGCTAAAATCACTGGTAGTATAGGTGCTAACGCTACTCCTGTAGGAAATATTACTTTAGCTAATAATGCTTCAAAAATTTTAGAGTTTGGTGGTGCAAATATTATCGGTGCTAATGGTGCAGTAATTGGTTTCCAAGCAAATGGTGGTACTATTAAAATAGCAGGTACTGAAGATAATATTACAGTGAATTATAATTTGGCTTTAGCTGCTGACCAAAAGGGTTCAGTTGATGCAAGCTCATTAACAAATGCTCAAACTTTAACTATTAGTGGTAGTATTGGTACTATTGCAGCTAATAAATCTTTAGCACAATTAAATATTGGTGGAAGTAAAACAATTTTAAATGCTGGTGATGCTGCTATTAATGAATTAGTAATCGGGGATGGTGGATCAGTGCAGCTTGGTCACTCTAATTATAGAATAACAAAAACTACAAATGCTAGTGGTCAAGGCAAAATTATATTTGCCTCTACTATAAATAATAATGGTATTAATACAACAAATCTTATTGTAGGAACAAATTTAGGTAGTGCTGCAAATCCACTTATGGAAATCAATTTTGCTGCTCCAACAGCTCCTGCGGTAGATGTTAGAATAAATTTTGGTAAAGGAGTTAACTTATACGCTGATAATATTACTACTGCTGGTGGCAATACTGGCTCCTTCAACTTTAATGCTGGTGGGACAAATATAGTAAGAGGTACAGTCGGTACACCTGCTAACCAATTTAAGTCTGTAACATTAGCTAATGCTACTACTGTTCAATTTGCAGGTGATGCAATTTTTAGTGCTGCTACTAAAATTGGTGGTAATTCTGTTTTACAAATTGGTGGTAATTATACTGCAGATTCTATTATTGCTAACGGTGCAAATAATACAGGTACATTACAATTTGTTAACACAAAAGATATTGTTGTAACATTAAATCAACAAAATAAAACTCCTGCTAATGCTTTAACAGCAATAAAAGTTTCTGGTGGTAATGTAGTAATTAATGAACAAAATATTGATGCAGGTAATACTGCCACAAGTATTAATACTGCATTAATTACTTTTGCTGATAAAAGCTTAGGTTCAAGTTTAGCGTTACCTAGTGGAAATAAACTTGATGGTTTAACAGTCAATAGTACTGTTGGTAATAAAGCAGCAAGTGGATTCAATGCCCCTAAGTTAATCGTATCTGGTGCTGATAGCATCATTGCTAACGGTCAAGCACTCGGTGATCAAAATAATATCATAGGTCTTAGACTTGCAAGCGATAACACAATTACTGTTAACTCTACTACATTATATGCGACTCTTGGTACTACAAACAATAATCAAGGTACTATAGTACTGAATGGTGGTAACAATAATACCCATGGTACAATTTATAGCTTAGGTACAGGTATTGGTACACCAAAGTTAAAGCTCGTGACTGTTGATGCAAATTATAAAAACTTAGGTAATACTATTGCAACTAATTTGATAGTTAATGATGGTTTAACATATACTGCAGGTGGTGTAGCTGGAACAGATTTTGATGGTAAAATTACTCTTGGAAATAAAATTGGTAATTCTAATGTAGTTTTTGCTTCTGGAATAAAGTCTAGTTTTGATAGCTCAATTGTTACTGTTGCAGCTAATAATGGTACTGTAACTTACCAAGGTGATGCATTAGTGAGTAATATTGGTAGTGCTGATACTCCTGTAGCTTCTGTACAATTTGCTGGTTCGGCTGGTTCAAATGTGCTTTTACAAGGAGCTGTATATTCACAAGCAACAAATTTCAATAGTTATGGTTTAAGTATCATTAAACCTAACGTAACTTTAGGTGGTGGTACGACTACTATTAATGGTAAGATTGACCTTGGGACAAATGTTTTAACTTTTGCTAGTGGTGTTTCTACATGGGATAGTAATACTTCTATTGATACTCAGTTATTATTAGCAAACGGTAATTTAGGTCAAATCGTTATTGCTAGCGGTGCAAAAGTAAATCTAACAAGTAATACAGCTACAAACATCAATATATTAGATAAGGCTGATGTGCCTATTAGTAATATCCAAAGCTATACTTTAATTAAAGGAGGTGCTAATCTCACTGGTACTTTAACTCCTAACTTTACTATAACAGGAAGTAATCGCTTCATAAATTACAGCTTGATACGTGCAGATAATGGAGATTATATCATAACACGTACTAATAATGTAGCAAATGTACTAGCTAATGATATCAAGGGCAATCAATTTGCTGATCTGCCAAATATAGGTCAAAACATTGCAGCTTTCTTAAATCAAAATAATACCGGTGATGCTAGTGCTGCATTTAAGAATCTTACTTTAGCTAAGAATGATAGTGATTCAGCTAAATTCGTTGTAGCACTTACTACCGATGAAAGCGCTGCTGTTACTAATACAAATTTAGATGTAGCAAGAGGTATCGTAGCTAAACTTGGTAACAGGGTAAATGTTGTTAGATATTTAGGTGCTCCAGCTGGCGCTTCTGAAAATATGCTTGCTGCACCTGAAGGTGGAACAGTTCCAGCTGGTGACGAAGCTATAGATAATGTAAGCTATGGTGCATGGGTTAAACCTTTTTATACAGATGCACATCAAAAAGCTAAAGGTGGTGTAGCTGGTTATAGAGCTAGAACTACCGGTGGTGTGGTTGGTTTAGATACTATGGCTAATAATAACTTAATGGTTGGTGCTGCTATTGGTATCACTAAAACTGATATAAAACATCAAGATTATAATAAAGGTAATAGAACTGATGTTAACGGTTTTGCATTCTCTTTATATGGTGCACAACAACTTGTTAATAACTTCTTTGCTCAAGGTAGTGCAGTGTTTAGCATAAATCATGTGAAAAATAAGAGTCAGCGTTATGTGTTTGATGCTAGTGGCAATATGAATAAGCAAATAGCTTTTGCTAATTATAGTAACATGACATTTAGCGGTAACTTGATGTTTGGTTATGATGCTGATATCACAAAAGGCGTGTTATTAACACCAATGGCAGGGCTTAGCTACTTAAAATCATCTGATGAAAATTACAAAGAAACTGGTACAACGTTCCAAAACAAACATGTTAGCAGCAGGTTTAGTGATAGAACAGATTTAATTGCTGGTGCTAGGGTAATAGGTAATACTATGAGCATAAGTGATGTTGCTTTATATCCAGAAGCTCATGCTTTTGTTGTTCATAAAATAAAGGGTAGATTATCTAAAACGCAATCTCAGTTAGATGGACAAGTGCAACCATTTGTTAATCAACTTGATAGAACTGCTAGAACTTCCTATAACTTAGGTGTAAGTGCAACAATAAGACCTGATCATATAGCTGAATATGGAATCGGTTATGATGCACAAGTTGCAAGTAAATATATTGCACATCAAGGTATGCTTAAGGTTCGTGTAAACTTCTAATTATATTATTAGTTTTAAAAAAAAGCCCTCTTTGGAAAAGGAGGGCTTTTCATTCATAGTGTGATCGTTTAATTTGAAAAGTTAGCAGTGTAGTCTAGTAAGTTTTATGATATATTCCTCATTAGCATTGGGATCTTCAATACTAACTATCGGTGTGAACTGTGAGTTGTGTTACATCACTCTTATGTCATTTCTACGAAGTAGGACTCTCGTAAATTTTTATGAATTGCTACGTTCCTTTTAGTTAATTGCAATGATGAGAGGTTCTATGCAGCTAGAATTATATCTCTTACAGATGTTTTTGAAGATGCAAAATGATGTATATTAAATTCATGGTATTGTACGTTACTAACCTATGTGTACGATATTTTTTTGCCTTTCAGGTTTCTTAATTATTCTTTCCTCATTTATTAATAGTATATGTTTTAAGTTTTTAAATTACAATTTAATATTTAGCCTGATTTTTTATTTAATAAAATTTATGGATAGGCAAAGCAATATGCCTCAATTAGAATAAGTTTTAGTAAAAATAAAATTACTATTGCTGATGATAATTTTACACTAGATGGAAAAAATGATTAAATTATTAGATATTATAAATAGCAGAGCATATAGATTTTTTTATTTTAAACTGCTACGAGATATTTTAAATTATTGAAGATATAATAATATTATTTTAAATAACAGATCACATATAATAGTAATTATTTGCCCAGATAAATCAAATAATACTTCTTACATAAAGGTAATTTAATAGCTGTTCCTAATCCCTAATTCTCATGTACTTGCATTACGCTACAGTTTACAGTAAAGTGTCTCTTTATTAATTACATTATGCAAGATATTTAATGACTTTGTAAACTCACTTTGAAATTTTCTGTTGATAGCTTACTGCTTTTCAATACATTATTAAATATAATGTACTACCATGCTATTACATTGTATAAAACCTTATTGTCATCCTGTGCTTAAATCATGAGATCTTTAAAAGTATACTACCAAGAATTGTTTTTTTAGATCGTGTGACCAAGCCAATGTCATTTAATTAAGATGCTCAATTTAGGTTTTTTATTCAGTTTTATTAGCATTTTGAGCTTCTTGTTGTTGTTTTTTATATTCTTCTGCTTTTTCTTCTATATAATTAAAAAAGAAATAAGTAAAAGTTAAAAAACCGGTCAAAGTAATACCAAATGCTATTAATATTGCTTTAAGTTGCTTTCGTGAATCTTCAGCTTTTAGCCTTTTTTCTTCTTCATATTCGTCAATTTTAAATTCAGATATTGTTATTTGTTTTTCTTGTGTATTTTCCATGTTGTAACTCATAATATCATTAGTTTTTAGTAACATAGAAATCAATTTTATTATCAACTA
>NZ_BTGX01000020.1:0-492 GCF_057543435.1 Candidatus Rickettsia mendelii
AAATATTTAATTATTACTTGTAAGTTTTGTGTAGTATATAGATAGTTTAGTTGAATCAATAAAGTAAGCAGCAGTATCTTTCTCTCTAAATAGTTGCGACATCATAACAAGCGGTAGAACTAATCTTAGCCATATCTAGATTCTTTATCTGTAACTTAGCAATCTAAAATAACGTTTATATTTGTATGATAAATGATATAAATGGTGACCTTAAGATCTTTAATTATGGTGATAAATAAAAATATACTACTATAGTTGGTAACTTGCAAAACTTTTAGTTTCTTTTTTTCTGAGGTTTTCTATATGTTAGTACTAATTTTGTTGCTTTCATTCTTTACATATACTTTGCAAAAAGTATCAAGTATATCTAATCTACTTTAGATGTATATTTCTTCATTGTTGAGTGCATATTTTAAAATCAAAATACTATGTAACTAACACTCTCTTTGAAATCTCTTATTGCTTCTCTTCTCTCCTCACTCACTTATCCTA
>NZ_BTGX01000021.1:0-3503 GCF_057543435.1 Candidatus Rickettsia mendelii
GCAGAAGTAAATAAAATCGATAGCATCTCCATTCTTATCTAAAATTCTATATAGATATTCTTACTTACCTCTTAACTTTAAACATATGTTTTATCAATCCTCCAACTAAATTCTAAATTTAGGTTTCCAGTACCATCTAAGCCTATCTAAGATCTTCAAAGCATAATATTGAACCCATATAATATTCTTATACTTTAACACTCTGTTAATAATCTCTTCTTATTCTCTATAAATGATACCATGTTTATAATACCACCCCACTACCCATATGATTTATTGTACTTACAAATGACAGCGCTTGAAAATTTCTATAAAACCTTGTCTTTATTTATTTCCTATACTTATAATATTACTATCACTTACTATTAATAATGCCTTATTTCCATATTTAGCTTTTTCCTTTAAGATAATAATTTTTATAAATACACTTCTGGTAAATGAAGAATTGAGATAGAAAAGTATATCAAATTATTTTGCATTAACTATATAACTAGGCTATTTTAAACATAATTAAAAATATAAATCAGTGAAAATAAAAAAAATATTTTTCTTAATTATTATTTGCTTTTTTGCAATTCCTATTGCAGCATTAGATATAAATGATAATAGTGCTATTTCACAATTAAAAACTTATTTACGTACAATAAAATTAGTTGCAGTAGATTTTACTCAAGAAGATTCTCGTGGTAATATCGCTAAAGGAAAATTATTGATAGATAAACCTTATAAATTTCGCTGTAATTATTACCCTCCATTCCCTCTAATTATAGTAGGAACTAAAAATTTTATATCACTTTATGATTATGATATGGAACAAGTAAGTCATATTAATAGAAACGAGAATATATTTAATTTTTTATTAGAAGACCAAGAACATTTTGACAGAAATTTTATTTTTGAATCAGTAATTAATGAAGGAGATTTTTTTAAAATTACTATTTATCATACATTAGCAGAGAAATATAGCGAAATTATTTTTAATAAAATTACAAAACAAATTGAAACACTTAAAATATTTGAAGATAATAATATAGTTACTATTAATTTTGATAAGGTAGTTAAAGTACAAAAATTCTCCAATGATTTATTTAAACTAAAAAATCCTGAAATATATGGTATACCTGAGAGATTAACAAAATCAGAAATAGAGAAAAAATATGTTGTTTCTTCTAGATAAACAGGTTATGTTAATTATGCTAGTGGTGGGCACTGTGCCTGTTTAGTTGGTCAGGTCTGAAAGGGAGCAGCCAGGGTAGGACTTAGTGGGTCATTACTAGCATTATGTACCTCAGATACTTCAAGATGTGCTACAAAAATTCCGTAATTTGCCTTACAGTACGTTACACAGGTTTATCAATCACCTTTCTTGTACATCTTAAAGTATCTGAGGTACATTTATTCTTTTAAAACTACTCTTCAAAATTTCTAAAATATAAATTGTGATGGATATAAATTCACATGATAAGTACATTCCTTTTGCTAGAAAATATCGCCCAAGTAATTTTGCTGAGCTTCATGGGCAAGAAGTACTGGTAAAGGTTTTAAGCTATACTATTTTAAATAATAGGCTTGCAGGAGGTTATCTTTTAACAGGTATCAGAGGAGTCGGTAAAACTACCTCAGCTCGTATTATTGCCAAAGCAGTCAACTGTTCTGCTTTAATTACTGAGAATGAAAATATTAAAACATGTGAGCAATGTACAAATTGTATTAGCTTTAATAAGCATAATCATCCTGATATAATTGAAATTGATGCAGCAAGTAAAACTAGCGTAGAGGATATACGTAGGGTTATAGAATCAGCTGAGTATAAGCCTCTGCAAGGTAAGTATAAAATCTTTATTATTGATGAAGTACATATGCTTTCTAAGGGAGCTTTTAATGCACTTCTTAAGACTTTAGAAGAACCACCTCCACATATAATATTTATTTTTGCAACGACTGAAGTACAAAAGATACCGATAACTGTTGTTTCAAGATGTCAGAGGTATGATTTAAGGCGTCTTAATTTTGAAGAGATTTTTGAGTTACTTGAATATATTGTTAAGGAAGAAAATTTAAAAATTGATGCAGAAGCTTTAAGAACTATAGCTTATAAAGCAGATGGTTCGGCACGTGATGCAATTTCTATTTTAGATCAAGCAGCTAGTATGTCGGCAAAATCAGCTAATATAATTAGCATCCAAGTGATTAATCAAATTCTTGGACTTGTCGATATCAAAGTTACAATAGAATTTGTAGAATATATAGTGCATAAAGAGGTAGAAAAAGCTATTACTTTAATAAATAAGCTTTACAGTTTTTCAGTTAATCTTGAGATTTTTATGGAATCGGTAGCAGATTTTATCGCTTATCTTAATAAAGTGAAAATGTTACCTAATTATAGTCTGCCGATATATGAGTCATTTAATAGTAGAATTAAAAACATTTTAAGTAAAATTAGTTTTTCATATTTGTCAATTTTATGGCAAATATACAATAAAGGAGTAGGAGAAATAAAAATTTCCTATAATCAACTAACAGAAACAGAAATGTTAATTATAAAATCTATATATTCAGTATCGTTACCACTGCCAGAAGATTGTGATAGTAATGATCAAAATTTAAAACAATCGGTTAGTACAGAAATAAAAAAAAAAATGAAATTGTAGATTTTCTTGAATTTTTATATAGAAGTAATGAGATTGAGGTGTATTATTTTCTACTTAATTGCACAGAGCTTAAAAATTTTACTGATAATAGGTTAGAAATATTAAGTCTTGAAGTTACAAGCAAGATAAAAAAGCAAATAGAAGATTTGTTATTTCTTTTTAGTAAAGAAAAGTTTGAATTAATTGTAATAAAACAACAAGGAAAACAAATTCTTAAAAATCAATTAATTAGTAAAATTGAAGCAAGTAAAAGCTTTAGCTTAATTAAAAAACATTTTCCGAATACAATAATTTCAGATATATTACTTGAACCTAAAAATTAAAGGATAGAATTATGGTTAATTTTAATCAGTTTTTAAAGCAAGCACAAACAATGCAAAAAAAAATGCAAGAAGCTCAAGAGCAAATGGCAAATACTAGATATACAGGTAAAGCAGGAGGGAGGCTCATTGAAATTACTATCACCGGCCATTGTGAAGTAGAAAAAGTTTCAGTTGATGCATCTTTATTAAAAGCAGAAGAAAAAGAAATGCTTGAGGATTTAATTAAAGTTGCCTTTAATGATGCAAAACAAAAATGTGATAAGGATTCACACAACTCTTTATCAGGTGCTTTAAACGGTATAAATTTGCCACCTGGTTTTAAGATGCCGTTCTAAGTTCTATATATTCCTACTGCCTTAGCCATATAGGATTTGTTGCTAAGTTTTGATATTTTTCTTTGTTATTCCGCGATCAAGTCAGTCTTGTTGCATATTAGAGAAATTATTTTAAGTATTTCAAGCGCTGTCATTTGTAAGTACAATAAATCATATGGGTAGTGGGGTGGTATTATAAACATGGTATCATTTAT
>NZ_BTGX01000022.1:0-14943 GCF_057543435.1 Candidatus Rickettsia mendelii
TCTGCTTGTACTACTCTAATAAGTAATACTAATGCGGCTAAGAGTTTCTTAAATCAAGCTTTGAAAGCTATCTATTGAATATTCATATCGCAAAACAATTAACATCGAGAAAAACCTAACCTACATTAGAACTATCGATTAACTAAAATTAGAAAAGAAATATATGAAAAACTGAAAGCATATGCACATTAAATTTAAATAACATTATTTAAAATCTGATGAATATGAAAGCTCAAGGTATTTACGCTGAAATATTATTACTGACAACTCATTAGCTTGTTAAAGAATATCTTCTAAACTCTATATCATTACTTACCCTTATTCCCTATTTGTAATAAGAGCATATATAGTGCATTTTCTATATTAGAAAATGCATAAAAAGATTAAATGCCACTTGTTTGCCAAAAAATCACTTTTCATATAAGCAATGCAATAAAATCTAACTACAAGTTAAAGGAAGATCTAATATTTTAGGCCAAACTTTATCCCAACCTTTTACATGAGAGATATTAGGGAGAATTTGTTGCTTTACACAAGGTGAAGCACTTGCTTTTACATAAAACTCTCCTATAAAAGGAGGGACTCTTTTATCTTCTATTCCAGAGAGATGTAGTTGCGGGATGCTATTAACCTGCTTAGCATAATTTATTGGATTGAGTGAATGGAGTAAATAACCGCGACCATTGTGATATTTATCAAAGCGAATAGTATCTAAGTTACCAGCAATTGTTATAATATCTTTAACATTGCTATTTTGGTTAGCAATTAATATAGTGAGCCCACCACCACCTGAAAAACCGACTAAACTAAATTTTTGTCCATTATTGATATTGCTTATTACTTCATTGATTGAATTTACGACTTCTTGTCCCATTCTTTTATCTAACCAGTAATCGTTAGTGCATTTTTGATTCATTTCTAAAGGAGTATACTGGCAAGGCCTAGCTATGTATACAATGTTAGCTCTTTTGTCCATTGCAGCAAGTTTTAACAGCATTGGATTAACTGGAGTAGGGTTATCAGAATTACTACTTCCTTCTGATAAATGTCCATCTCCTTCAATGTAGAATACAAAAGGTAGGTTACGATCAGTAATACGCTGATAAGTTGTAAGAACAAAACCATTGCCCTTGACAAGCTGTTTCTGAAAATGATTTTGCTTAGCTATATCTTCTGAATGCTTTATCCTACTAGTGAGATCATAAGTAGCAGCACATCCTGAAAAGAATGTAGATATTAAGAATATTGACAAAATAAATTTTTTCATAATGACTTAACTAAAATGGTATTTCATCATCTAAGTCGCTATGATCAAAAGAATGATTTTTATATTCTGAATGTCTATCACTATGTCCTGAATCTTGAACATGACCACTAGAGCTTTTACTATCTAATAATATTAATTGTGAATTAAAGTTTTGCAAAACAACCTCCGTAGTATATTTTTCCTGACCTGAATTATCGTTCCATTTACGAGTCTGTAAGGATCCTTCAATATATAATTTACTACCTTTTTTTACATAGTTTTTTATAATAGATATTAAACCTTCATTAAATATTACAACCCTGTGCCATTCAGTACGTTCTTTTCTCTCACCGGTAACACGGTCTTTCCAAGTTTCAGTGGTTGCTATGGAAAGATTAGCTATTTCCTTTCCTTCTCCTGTATTTCTGATTTCAGGATCACGTCCTAAATTACCTATTAATGTTACTTTATTTAAACTACCTGCCATTAGATTACTACCTACTTTAAGAATATTACTATTGCAATAATAAAATAAAAACACCTATAATACTACAGATTTTTAAAAAAAATCTTAAAATTTTGTAGTAAAGTAAATATGAACCAAGAATATATTAAGGTACGTGGTGCTAAAGAGCATAATCTCAAAAATATAAATGTTGATATTCCAAGAAACAAATTTGTTGTTATCACTGGTCTTAGCGGTTCAGGCAAATCTTCTTTAGCGTTTGATACGATTTATGCAGAAGGACAAAGACGATATGTTGAAAGTTTATCTTCATATGCAAGGCAGTTTTTACATTTACAAAATAAACCAAAAGTTGAGTCTATTTCCGGATTATCACCAGCTATTGCTATTGATCAAAAAACTACTTCCAAAAATCCACGCTCTACGGTTGGAACTATAACAGAAATTTATGATTACCTTAGGTTATTATATGCAAGAGTAGGTACGCCATGTTCTCCTGTAACTGGACTTCCAATACATAGTCAAACTATTTCTGAGATGGTAGATATAATTAATGAATTACCTAAGGGTACAAAAATATATTTATTAGCTCCAATTGTTAGAAAAAATAAAGGAGAATTTAAACGTGAAATTGCGAATTTAAAAAAGCAAGGTTTTCAAAAATTGATAGTTAACGGAGAAACTTATGAAATTAGTGATTTACCAAAACTCGATAAAAATAAAAAACATAATATAGAGGTAATCGTTGATAGAGTAGTTCTAGATAAAAATTTAGGCAATAGGCTTGCAGATAGCCTAGAGAGTTCATTAAATCTTGCTGAAGGTATTGCTTATTTAGAAATAGTAGAATTACCACTGTCAGTTAAAACTGAGTTAAAAAAAAATCAGCGTATTATCTTTTCTGAAAAATATTCTTGTCCGGTTTCAGGTTTCCAACTTACGGAAATCGAACCTAGGATCTTTTCTTTTAACAGCCCTTTTGGGGCATGTCCTAAATGCGAAGGAATAGGTAAAGAATTTTTCTTTGATCGAGATTTAATTGTGCCTGATCAAAGAATCTCTATTAAAGATGGGGCTATAATACCATGGGGTAGTACATCTTCTAAATTTATCTTAGAAACATTAAAAGCACTTGCTGATCATTATAAATTTTCTATTGAAGTACCTTTTGTAAATTTATCACACAATGTTAAAGAAATTTTATTTGAAGGTTCAGGAGAAGAAGCAATAAAATTTGAGTTTCATGATGGTTCTAAAACGCAAATAATAACGCAACCTTTTGCTGGTATAATACCAAGTTTGCAAGAAAAGGATCGTACTATAGAATCAGTTTTAATTAAGGAAGAGCTTGCTAAATTTAAGTCAGAACATAGATGTACGGCTTGTAATGGATATAGATTAAAAGATGAAGTATTATGTGTTAAAATAGCAAATCATCATATAGGTGAAGTAGCAGATATGAGTATTGCAGGACTACAAAAATGGTTTTACCATTTAGAAGAAAAGTTAAATAAAAAACAATTACTCATTGCTGAACGTATACTTAAAGAAATTAATGAGAGATTAAAATTTCTTATGAATGTTGGTCTTGATTATCTAACATTATCAAGAGAAGCTGGTACTTTATCAGGGGGCGAAAGTCAACGCATTCGCCTTGCATCTCAAATAGGTTCAGGACTTAGCGGTGTTTTATATGTGCTTGATGAACCGTCTATAGGTCTTCATCAACGAGATAATACTAGATTAATTGAAACTCTAAAAAGACTTAGAGATCTTGGCAATACTGTTTTGGTAGTTGAACACGATGAGGAAACAATGTATGAAGCAGATCATATTATTGATATAGGACCTGGCGCTGGTATTCATGGAGGACGTGTTATTGCTGAAGGTAATGCAGAAGAAATAAAAAAATTTGAAGAGAGTATTACAGGAAGATATTTAAGCGGTCGTCAAACAATTAAAATACCTTCTGAAATACGAGTAGGGCATGATAATAGAGCAATTGAATTACTTGGTGCAGTTTCCAACAATCTAGATGATATAGACATAAAAATTCCACTTGGTACATTTACTGCTATAACAGGTGTATCAGGAAGCGGCAAATCAAGCTTGATGATCCATACATTATATAAAGCAGCTTTAAAGCATTTAGAACCTACAGCAAAAGTGTTTCCAGGTAAATATAGGGAATTAAAAGGACTTGAATATATTGATAAAATCATTGATATTAATCAATCTCCAATCGGTAGAACACCTCGCTCTAATCCTGCAACTTATACCGGTGCATTTACTCATATTAGAGATTGGTTTGTTGAACTACCAGAATCAAAAGCTAGGGGGTATAAAGTCGGTAGATTCTCGTTTAATGTTAAAGGTGGTAGATGTGAAGCGTGTCAAGGTGATGGCTTGATTAAGATAGAAATGCATTTCTTGCCTGACGTGTATGTAAAATGTGATATTTGTAATGGTTATAGGTATAATAGAGAGACTCTTGAGATAAAATATAAAGGTAAATCGATTGCTGATATTTTGATGATGACCGTAGAAGATGCGATGCAATTTTTTGAAAAAATACCGCTAATCTATGAAAAGCTTGTTACTTTAAATGAAGTAGGACTTGGTTATATAAAAATTGGTCAGTCTGCTACTACCCTTTCTGGAGGTGAAGCACAGCGTGTTAAGCTTGCTAAAGAATTAGCAAGGCGTTCAACTGGTAAAACACTTTATATACTTGATGAACCAACGACAGGATTGCATATTGATGATATTAATAAATTATTGAGAGTGTTACATAAACTTGTTGATATGGGAAACACTGTTTTAGTCATAGAGCATAATCTAGATGTTATAAAAACAGCAGATTATATTATTGATGTTGGACCTGAAGGTGGTGATAAAGGTGGTAAGATAGTAGTATGCGGTACTCCTGTTGATATTGCTGCTTGTAATGAGAGCCATACTGGTAGATATTTAAGGCAGTATTTGAAATAACTAGTTATTATATATAATGTTATTACAAGCACTCAAAGAGTGTTTTACAACCTAGAAAAATATAAAAAATTCTAATTTATAGAATTTTTTATTGGATCACTTCATCAATTACTTGCAATGATATAAAGTCAATTAATGCTTATGATCATGGTGGTGAGTATAGAACCCTAGAGAAGAAAGGGAATTTGAGAAGTCGGAATTTGGAATTATTTTGTTTGGTATTCCACTACAGCATATATGACCATTTAGACATATTACCTGATCAGAATTTTTTATTACAGTAAATAGATCGTGTGAGATCATAAAAACCGTAACACCTAATTTTTTACGAATTATATTAATGAGCTGATAAAATTCTTGCTGGCTTGTTACGTCTAAAGATTGCAACGGTTCGTCTAAAACAATCAAGCCTGGATTGCTAAGTATTGAATATGCAAGGATTATTTTTTGAAATTGTCCTCCTGAAAGCTTAGAAATTTCTTGATCTTTTAGGTGATCTAAATCAATAAACGAGTTAATCTCTTCAATAGTATTATTTAAATTATTGGGTGCTAATAAATCTAAAAATTTCTTTACTGTAATAGGTAAATCTGAACTTAGAGCGAATTTTTGTGGTACATATTCAATTTTTAACTTAGGATCAATTATAATCTTACCACTAGTTGGTTTTTCAAGACCGAGTATTAACCGCACTATAGTAGTTTTACCAGCACCATTAGGTCCTATTAGAGTAGTAATATTATTTCTTTTTACAGTAAAACTAATATTACTTATCGGTAATTTATTGCCGAATTTTTTAGATACATTATGAAACTCAATTATAGGCTTTTCCAAAATTAATACTTACTATCTATAGAATAGATACCTATCAGCTCTGCTTGAGCTAATAGATACTTTTCCAAAGCTAATATTAAATCTTGCTTATTAGCATTTTTGGTAAGCTCAAGATAATCATTTAAAGCATATAATTTGAAAAAATAGCGGTGAGGTTTACCAGCTGGTGGACATGGACCGCCATATTTCTTTTCGTTCCAACTATTATTTAGAACCTTAATATCGCTATTCACTTCTCCTTCTGAAAGCTTGGTAACAGATACTGGAATATTATAGATTATCCAGTGATCCCATATACCGTGCGGAGGTGCTATTTCTACTGGTGCATCTGGATCATCCATGATTAATACAAAAGATTTGGTATTTGAAGGTGCATTACTCCATTCTAAAGGTGGTGAAACATTCTGGCCTTTACAGGTGAATTTATCAGGAATACGTTCATTATGTTTAAATGCTGCACTTGTTATTTCAAAAGTCATAAACTGCTCCTATGAGTGTTATTGAACGTTTATTTATTACCCCTGCAGAAACAGGAATCACATAAAAACTTAACTTATCAATTAACGACTTGCCATTGACCATCAGGCTGACGGCATGCATTACCGTAAGCTGTTTGTTGTTTGCCACCTACTACGACTATTTGAGTGTACTCACGGCAATATTGACCTATACTGTTTCTATAAGTTTTATTAGGTGTTATGTAGCCATAATTACCGTTATCAGGATTACTCCATTCTACGCTACTACCGCTAGGTGAAGCCTCTAAAGCTCTTTGTGATGTAAGCTCTGCAAGTCTTCTATCCTGTTCATCCATACCTGCGCCGATCTGATTGCCGATAATAGCACCTAGTAATGCACCGGCTCCTACTGCAGCAAGCTGACCTTTACCACCGCCAAATTGAGAACCTAGTAATGCACCAGCAGTACCTCCAATTAGTGTACCGCTACCTTGCTTACTTATACCTAAACCAGTACACGCTTGTAATATCGAAGCTGTAAGAGCTATAAGCATAATTTTAGATATTAGTTTCATAATGAATCTCTACAGATAAAAATTTTTTTTAAGACTAACGACTTAAAATTAAATTATAAAACTTAATATAATTTTGTCAAAGTATAAAACTAATTTAATTGAATTAAATATTTTCTTTGTTAAACTAAAAAAGTATAATTAGTAAAGATTTATTATGGGTACTAATAGCCGTAGTTGGTTAATAAAATCTGCATCTTATTTGTCAGTTACTATAGCGTTAGTTATTTTAAGCATAAAATTATACGCTTGGTTTGTTACTGATTCACAATCAATACTTGCTTCTTTAATTGATTCAATGCTTGATACAACCTCTTCTTTTATTAATTTAATAGCTTTAAGGTTTGCTCTGCAACCTCCAGATCATCACCATCGATTTGGGCATGAAAAAATGCAAGATTTAACGATTTTTTCTCAATCAATATTTTTCTTTGCTTCAGCTTTTTTTGTAGGTTTTTCTTCGATTAAATCTTTATTTGAAAAAATAAAACCTGAAAATATTAACGATGGCACTAATATAATGTATATATGTATATCCTTAACAATCATCTTAGTATTGTACCAAACTTACGTAATTAAAAAAACAGGATCAGAGATAGTAAAAGCTGATAAGTTACATTATTTTACTGATTTACTAACTAATGTTATAGTAATTATTTCTATAAATTTAAGTGATCGTTTTTGGTTTATTGATCCATTATTTGGAGTTGTTATTTCATTATATATATTCCATATCTCTTATTCTTTATTTAAAAGGGCATTTAAAAATTTAGTAGATCATGAATTACCTGAACAAGATAGACAAAAAATTATTGCAATAGTTAATAACCATTCAGGTGTAAAAGGTATGCATGAAATGAAAACTAGATATGCTGGTCATAAAGCTTTTATCCAGTGTCATTTGGAAATGGATGGCCATGTGTCGCTTTATAATGCCCATAAAATGAGTGATGAGGTTGCTTTTGCAATATTACAAGAATTTCCTGATGCTGAGATAATCATTCACCAAGATCCTTACGGTTTAGAAGAACAAGTTAATTATCGTGAATATATTGTTAGATAAAAAAACGAGTTTTAATAACTTTTTCATGCAACAAGCTTTAAAGCAAGCAAAAGTCGCTTTTGATAAGAATGAAATCCCTGTTGGAGCAGTTATTGCAGATAGACTAAATCAAAAAATCATTGCTAGTACTCACAATAATACTGAAGGAAAGAGTAATGCTCTTTATCATGCTGAAATTATTGCTATTAATGAAGCATGCAATCTGATATCTTCTAAAAATCTATCTGACTATGATATTTACGTTACCTTAGAACCATGCGCTATGTGTGCAGCTTCTATTGCTCACAGCAAATTAAAACGTTTATTTTATGGAGCTCCTGATCCTAAACATGGAGCAGTTGAAAGCAATTTACGATATTTTAATAGTGCAGCTTGTTTTCATAGACCTGAAATATATAGCGGCATTCTTGCTGAAGATTCAGGTTTATTGATGAAAGAGTTTTTTAAGAAGATCAGAAATAAAAATATAACATGTTAAAATTACTGAGTCCTTATTATTTCAATAAATTATCAAAGATAATAATACCTATACTAACAATAGCTACTCTTTTAACAACAGCTATAGGTCTTTATTTAGCTTTAATAGTTTCTCCAGTAGATTATCAACAAGGTGAGTTTGTACGTATTATGTATGTTCATGTACCGGCTTCTTGGATGACACTTGGTATTTATGTTTTTATGGCAATATGTAGTTTTAGCAATTTAGTATGGAAAACCACTATATCATATTTACTAGCGGTAGCTTCTAGTTATGTCGGAGCTACTTTTACCTTGATTAGTTTAGTAACAGGTTCTTTGTGGGGAAAACCAATATGGGGAACATGGTGGGCTTGGGATGCAAGGCTTACTTCTATGCTCATATTATTTTTATTATACTTAAGCTACATTATGATAGTTAATAGTTCAGATAATATAAGACGAGCGCAAAATCCTGCTTCGATTATTGCTCTTATTGGAGTGATTAATATACCAATAGTAAAATTTTCAGTAAATATTTGGTATAGTCTGCATCAGCCTGCTAGCGTCTTAAGGTTAGGAGCTCCTACTATTCATTCTTCAATGCTAAAACCTTTAATTATTATGTTTATAAGTTTTATATTATATTTTTTATTAATAGTAACCTTACAAACTTCTATATTAATTTATAAAATTAAAAGTCGGTAATAAAATGACCTATGTTGTAACTGATGAATGTGTAAAATGCAAATACACTGATTGTGTGGAAGTGTGCCCCGTAGATTGTTTTTATGAAGGTGAATTTATGCTAGTTATTAATCCTGATGAATGTATAGATTGCGGTGTATGTGTTCCAGATTGTCCTATTGATGCAATAAAACCGGAATCATCGGAATTAATAGAATGGGTAGAACGTGCAAGAGACTTTATATATAATAAAGGATGGAAAATTATTACTAAAAAAAAGCCTGCCCTGTTTGATGCCGATAAATTCAAAAATGAGAAAGATAAGTTTAGTAAATATATAGCATATTAAGGTATTTTTATCTTTTCAATGCTTATGTGTTTATTTTGCCACAGCATCTTTATAAAAGACTTTTTATATGGATTTAATTACCTATTAAATATAGAATTAAAAAATATAGTATGTTATATATAGCCTTAAGTATAATTTATTAATTAATTTAAATTTTGAGGTGCTAACCATGAAAAAGTTACTTTTAATAGCTGCTACAAGCGCAACAATTTTATCTTCAACTGTTTCATTTGCCAATGCTATGGACAATGAATGGTATTTAAGAGTAGATGCTGGCGCAGCAATGTTTAATAAAGAAAGAGAGAAGATAACTGGTTTAAGATTAAAACCTAATAAACCTTTTAGTGGTAATGTAGGTATCGGTTATTATGTCGCAGAAAATTTTAGAACTGATTTAACTTTAGGTACTATAGTTGGTAGAAAGTTAAAAAAATCAGGAACTTTTACTAGTGGGAAATTTTCTGGAATTAATGGTTCAGTAAGTCATAAACCTACCATTACACGTCTACTCATTAACGGCTATGTAGACTTATCTAATTTTGAAATGTTTGATCTTTTTGTCGGTGGTGGTATTGGTGCTGCATTAGTTAAAGAAAAAATTTGGTATACAGGAACAGTAATTGATAACAGCAAGCAAGTTGCGTTAAGTGCTCTTTCATCTAGAACTAAAAATAGAACTAATCTCTCTTATAGGGTCACTTTAGGTGCTTCCACAAAAATTACTGATAATGTTAAAGCAGAAGTAGCCTATAGCTGGATAGATGATGGTAAGACCAAAAGTAAGACAGTACCTTTTTTAGGAACAAATGTGCAAGTCGGAGGGATGCGTTATCAAAGTCATAACTTAACAGCTGGTTTAAGATTTGATATATAAATTAAAACAAGAGTATATTTAATAGTTTCAAGTAATAACTTATTTGAAACTATTTTTTATCAGATTTAGGTAAAAATTGCAAAATTACTATCTAATATCATTTTTGCTAATAACTAATAAAATTTTAAGGAAAAATTTAATAATATGAAAAAATTACTTCTAATAGCAGCTGCAAGTACAGCAATTTTATCTTCCACTGTTTCATTTGCTGAATTTGATGTTTCTATGGACTCCTCTCCAGATTCATCAATGTCTTCATCATCTGTAGAAAATCAATGGTATTTAAAGCTTAATGCCGGTGGTATGATTTTTGATAAACAAAAGGATAAAACTATGGGAATCAAAATGAAATCTAACACTGGTTTTACTGCTGAAATCGGAGCAGGTTACTATATAATGGATAATTTAAGAACAGATTTAACATTAGGAACAGTAGCAAATAGCCACTTAAAAAAATCTACTACTGCTACCGGTATGAAGTCTATTATTTCAACAAGTGGGCAGCTTATTAATGTGATTCCTGAAGGTGTTATTGCAAGTAATCATTCTACTACATCATTAGTAGTAAAACATAAGCCTATTGTTGTAGATGTATTACTAAATGGCTATATAGATTTTATTGATTTAAGTATGTTTAAAGTTTTTGCAGGAGGTGGTATCGGGCCTGCTTTTGTAAGAGAAAAAATAAATACTAAATTAGTTGTAAATAATAGACCTGTATCATTACATACTACTACTAAAAATAACAATAATTTTGCTTATCAATTATCTCTAGGAACTTCATTTGAAGTTGCACAGGGCATGAAAGCTGAGCTCGTTTATAGCTGGAGAGATTACGGCAAAACAAAAACTAAAAATGCTGTTATAGCAGGAAATACAATTAAAGTTGGTGGAACACACTATAGAGGTAATAACCTAGTGGCAGGTTTAAGATTTGATATGTAGTTTACATATTAATCAAACTTATAAAGAAAAAAGAGCCTTTAATTAATGGCTCTTTTTTTCTTTATAAAACGTTATATTCATTTGATGAATTGCTTCGAATCCTAAATAAATTGCAATACGCTTTAGTATAATATCCTTATAATAAGGTAGTTCTGCAGCAATAGTATTATCTTCTGTTTGTACAAATAGCGTATTAATCTTTCGTTTTTTATAAGTATATGTGGTAATTTTTAAAGGTGATGTCCTAGTACTGAATTTGAATCCAACTATTTTATTCCAGTTAATCATGATTTCAGGAAGCAAAGGATGCTGCCTAGCAAAAATATGTCTAACTATTTTATCAATATCATCTTTAATTAGCTTCATTTAAATAAACTTTTTATAGTTAAAGTTATCACTGCTAAAGCAAGCATTATAGATATAATAGGAAAATATAATGATGTAACTGATATGATCATTAAAAATATATTACAAACTGCTATAATCGATACTACCTGCTTGTGCGTTTTACCCTTTTGCACTGCTTTTTGAAAAAAATGCTTTAAATGTGGTTGCCAGATTTTTTCTTTATTCACTAATCTAATTAATATGGTTAGCACTGCATCGGTAACATAATATAAACTAGCAATAACACAAGCTATAAATAAATTAGTATTTGTAAGAGCAAGTAGCAACAAACAGAGACCTGTTAAGAATCCAAGGCTTATGCTACCCACATCTCCTAAAAATATTTTTGCCGGATACCAATTAAATATTAAAAAACCAAAAGAACAACCAAAGATAATAACATTTATACTAGCTATAAAATAAGGATTATTAAGAGCTGAAAATTGTAAAAAGCATAATACAATCATAGTACTTGATAAATGGATAGTTTCAATGCAAGTTAGTCCATCTATACCATCCATAAAATTATATATATTAATAAAACCACTTAAAGCTATAACTAAAATAATAAAAATAAAACATATTTGTGTAGGAGAGTTAATAAATTTAAATGGTAAAAAAAGAAAAACCGCAAAAGCTGCACAAACTAAGTGAACTATTAAACGGATCAGAACTGGCACTGGTTTTAAGTCATCTAAAAAAGAAATCGATGCAATTATAAATAATAAAGGTAATATTTTTATTGAATTAATAAAGGTACCACTTGTTGTATATTCAAAGTTGCTTAAAGCAATCATTACAACTGTTACAATAGCAAGACCGCCGCCGCGCGGCGTCACCTTATCATGAGAGCGGCGACTACTTGGTACATCAACTAAACCAATTACAGGGAGATATTTAGTTAACATATATGTTAACAAAGTAGTTGCTATAAAAGAAAAAATAAATAATGTGCTATAGCTATTTATATTCATAGTAATATATTAGATTTAACGCTAAAATATTTATTATTACTTATAATTACGTGACCATGTGCTATAATATTTACAGTTTGACATATCTCAACTATTCTATTTGTCATATTAATATCAACTTTTGAAAGTTCTGTGCTACTGCTTGGATAATTATAAATAAATATAATAGCGTTAGCTTTTGTTAAATAGAGCTCATTTAATTATTTTGTGCAGATATACAGCTTGATAAATTAAAATATTTTTCTTATTTTAAAAGAATATACAAAATTGCTCAAGACACATATTATCCATATTAACCTTTAGATAATCAATCACTCCAAGAATCAATAATATTTTTATTTATTATTTTTGGTTTTAGTACTCTGTTTATTAACGTATTACAGCAAAATTAATATATAAACTTTCGTCAGTACTTTTAATACTAAATAATCTTTCTTTATCAAGATTGATTAAATCAATAATAATTTAAAAATGTTCAAGTAATTTTTTAGCAAGCAGTTTGATATCTTTACGTGTAATAACTAATAACAATATTATTTCAAGTAACTCATAATCAAAAAATTTGCTGCTCTCCACTCTAATTACAAAGAGTTTTTTTAGTATTCTTATGACCTATATAATAAGGTAAAATTACCACCATAATTCATCACAGTTTCACTATTAAATAATTCTATTAGCTTATTTCTAATATTACGTATGTTTAATTGAATATGGAGGATAATGAAAATTTTTAGGAGATAATGTAAATATTTCAAAACCGTCTTTAGTTACACCTATAGTATGTTCAAACTGTGCTGATAATGATTTATCACGCGTAGTAACTGTCCATCCATCTAATGTACTTAATATTGTATCATAACCACCAGCATTTACCATCGGTTCAATAGTAAAAAACATACCTTCTTCTAAGATAAGCCCTGTTCCTCTACGACCATAATTTAATATTGATGGCTCATCATGAAAAACCTGACCAATCCCATGTCCAGTGTAATCTCTCACTACTGAATAATTATGTTTTTCAACATAACTTTGAATAGCATATCCTATATCTCCTATGTGTGCTCCTGGTTTTACTGCCTCAATACCTTTCATCATTGCATCATAAGTTACTTGAATAAGACGCTTTGGTTTAATTGCTACATCACCTACATAATACATGCGACTAGTATCACCAT
Source organism: Candidatus Rickettsia mendelii (assembly GCF_057543435.1). NCBI lineage: Bacteria > Pseudomonadati > Pseudomonadota > Alphaproteobacteria > Rickettsiales > Rickettsiaceae > Rickettsia > Candidatus Rickettsia mendelii. The sequence goes on from NZ_BTGX01000022.1 coordinate 13,478, forward strand.
ACCAACCATCTAAAATTACCGTAACGTCAATATTTAATATATCACCGTTTTTTAAAGATTTATCATTTGGAATACCATGGCACACAACATGATTTACCGAAGTACAAATCGACTTTGGAAAACCTTTGTAATTTAATGGTGCAGGGATAGCATTATTCAAAGTAATAAAATTATGACAAAGATCATTTAAACTATTAGTAGTAACGCCAGGTTTTACATGTTCTGTAATAAAATCAAGCGTTGCTGCAGCAAGTTCCCCTGCACTGCGCATCTCTTCAAAATCTTTTTCTGAGTGGATTTTTATATTCATGTTTACTAATATGCTCTTTATAGAATCGCGTATAGTATAACATTTTTTTCAAAGGTGTAAATTCTAAGTTAATAGAATTTATATTAACTTAGGATCTATATTTACTTAATCATATAAGATCTACATGGTTTTCTTCATAACTATTGTACGTATTATACTAATTATTCAGTATGATGGTTACATAATTATAACAAATTTCATTAAAAGTCTTAATCTGCAAAGGCATTATTTCATTAATTTGTTCTAAGGTGAATTCCTTTAAATCTTAAGTAAAATATTCGTTATAAACTTTTCTAAATTCAGAGCTTTAATTTTCTCAGCATTAAATTCTTTAACTTTATGCAAATGACAAATCTCATGCTATATTCTAATAAAGTGTGTATGTAATTCAGTAATTTAGCTTTGTCTATATCTAGATCTTTTAAATTTTGGAAAGTAAAGTAATTCTTCTCATACTCTTGAATTCTTTATTAGAAGAAAGAATTTTAATTTTTTTGCTCTTATTACAAATAGGGAATAAGGGTAAGTAATGATATAGAGTTTAGAAGATATTCTTTAACAAGCTAATGAGTTGTCAGTAATAATATTTCAGCGTAAATACCTTGAGCTTTCATATTCATCAGATTTTAAATAATGTTATTTAAATTTAATGTGCATATGCTTTCAGTTTTTCATATATTTCTTTTCTAATTTTAGTTAATCGATAGTTCTAGTGTAGGTTAGGTTTTTTTCGATGTTAATTGTTTTGCGATATGAATATTCAATAGATAGCTTTCAAAGCTTGATTTAAGAAACTCTTAGCCGCATTAGTATTACTTATTAGAGTAGTACAAGCAGAAGTAAATAAAATCGATAGCATCTCCATTCTTATCTAAAATTCTATATAGATATTCTTACTTACCTCTTAACTTTAAACATATGTTTTATCAATCCTCCAACTAAATTCTAAATTTAGGTTTCCAGTACCATCTAAGCCTATCTAAGATCTTCAAAGCATAATATTGAACCCATATAATATTCTTATACTTTAACACTCTGTTAATAATCTCTTCTTATTCTCTATAAATGATACCATGTTTATAATACCACCCCACTACCCATATGATTTATTGTACTTACAAATGACAGCGCTTGAAATACTTAAAATAATTTCTCT
>NZ_BTGX01000023.1:0-27928 GCF_057543435.1 Candidatus Rickettsia mendelii
GTAACTTAGCAATCTAAAATAACGTTTATATTTGTATGATAAATGATATAAATGGTGACCTTAAGATCTTTAATTATGGTGATAAATAAAAATATACTACTATAGTTGGTAACTTGCAAAGCTTTTAGTTTCTTTTTTTCTGAGGTTTTCTATATGTTAGTACTAATTTTGTTGCTTTCATTCTTTACATATACTTTGCAAAAAGTATCAAGTATATCTAATCTACTTTAGATGTATATTTCTTCATTGTTGAGTGCATATTTTAAAATCAAAATACTATGTAACTAACACTCTCTTTGAAATCTCTTATTGCTTCTCTTCTCTCCTCACTCACTTATCCTAAATTCATATTATACAACATTTAATATCAGAAAAAATAGAAAAATTTTTTTAAACTATAGGAGCTAGAAAATTAGAAACTAATAACTTAATTACTATCAAAATAGCTCTTGTAAATTTAGAGCGATAAATTAAAGAAAAAGATGCATACTTTAATTTAATGATAATAAGTATAAGCTAAAAGATATGTTTTCTCCTAAAGGTTTATAATCTGTAAATAGTGATGATACTAATGAGATACTAAACTAGGGGAGATTTCTAAGTCGGGAAATTAGTCTTATCTCATTTAATCAGGAAAGTACAGTAAAATCTTTCTTCTAGTAAGGAAAATACTATTGAAGATATCAAACAACATGTAGACACTCTAAAAAAGATGTTTTAAGATCTTTTAGAGCAAAAAATAGATATGTATGCGCTGTTATAGTATTGTCTGATAAAAAGGATAAAGAAATTAATAGTACAACAACTAGAGAGAAAGTAATAACAGAAATCTCAATATTAATATGTATGCTATAGGTTTTGATAGTCATGATAATAAGAAATTTTTTGAAAAAATTGCTGCAAATGGTAGTTTTTCTCATATTAGTTAAAAGATCTAGAACTTATAGAACAGCTTAAGCAATATATTGTGCAAGGAGTGTTTTAGAAAATACTATGGGATCTAAAGATTATAACTGGAGTACAGCAGTAGATATCTTTATTGGTCATTATAGAGATAAATAGCTAACATAGTATCAGGATGTTGACGGATTCACATTTTAAAAAATGATCAACAGTTTATAATTGGTATGGATTAAAATGTAAGTGATACTGAAGCATCAGCAGCTTATGATAAAGCGGCTTTTTATCATATTACTCCCTTGAGAAGGCAATATTATTATGATATTTTTCTTGCTAAGATTATTAGATAATTCTAATATTTATTTATAAAATTACTGTTTACAAGATATTATGAATCTACTGAAAAATATTACAGGAAAGAATTATATAAATGGAGGATTCGTAGTATTCTCAAAGCAAATTCCCGTTATTAATCCTTCAAATTTAAAAGAAATTGCTACAGTTCCAGATTTAGAACTATCCGAGATTAATTCTGCAATTGATAATACTGTACAAGCTTTTTCTTCATGGGAGCAAAGTTTATTTGAAGAAAGAATAGCAATTCTTAGAAAATGGTATAGTCTAGTAATTGAAAATATTGATGAGCTAAGTCATATATTAACGCTAGAGCAAGGGAAAATACGTTCTGAATCAAAGAAAGAAATTTTATATGGAGCATCCTTTATTGATTGGTATACATATGCTATTCACAACATTTATTCCGTTGTAAAACCCGGGAATAATAAAACACATAAAATTGTTACGCAATATGAACCAATAGGTCCAGTTGCTGCAATAACTCCTTGGAACTTTCCAAATGCTATGGTTACTCGTAAGGTAGTTCCGGCAATAGCTGCTGGCTGTAGTGTTATATTAAAGCCATCAAGTCTTACACCTCTATCAGCTTTAGCGCTTGCAAAATTTGCAAGCGATGCTGGTTTGCCTGCTGGGGTATTTAATGTAATTACAGGTGATTCAAATATTATAGGTAAAGCTTTTTGTGAAGATTTTAGATTGCGTAAATTATCATTTACTGGTTCTACGGATGTTGGTAAAATTCTGTATCAAAATTCATCAAATACTGTAAAGTGCTTATCATTAGAACTTGGTGGTAATGCGCCTTTCATTATAACAGCTGATAATGATTTAAACAAAGTAGCAAATGATTTAGTGATTGCTAAAGCTAGAAATAGTGGTCAATCTTGTACATCTCCTAATAGAATATTTATAGATGAATCTATATATAAAAAATTTATAGAAATTCTAACACCTAAGTTTACTAAACTTAAATCTGGTGACGGATTTGATAAAACATCAGATATAGGTCCGTTAATTAATTTTGCTGCGATAGAAAAAATACAAAAGCTTTTAACTGATGCACAAAATAAAGGAGCAGATTTGATTTGTGGTGGTGAAGCTAATAATAATTTAATTGAGCCTACTATTATTATTGACTGTTTAGATAATATGGATATCTTTAGAACAGAAATATTTGGTCCAGTAATTGCTTGTTATAAATTCAAAACTATAGATGAAGTGATAGAGCGGGCTAATAATACCGAATATGGCTTGCAAGGATATATATATACAAGAGATATATCTATAGCACAAATGATGACATCTAAGCTTGATTTTGGTATGGTCTCAATTAATGACCCATTACCGTCTAATGCAAAAGCACCTTTTGCAGGACGTAAAGCTTCAGGCTTTGGGGTTGAAGGATCTTTTGAAGGAATATTTGAATATCTAAATACGAAATATATAAATTTACAAAATATAATATAATGAATACGCCTGTATTTATTGATGTTAAGTCTGATGCTAAAAATGGTAATGGGAAATATATTAAAGTTAGCTGATCAAGAAACTGTAGATAATGAAAAACTAGCTGGAAAATGTAAAGATTTATTTAGTGTTTTTAGGTAGAAATGAATCTTATATTTCATGGATATTGTCAAGTTTTACATTATATTTCTTATGGTTTTTAAAAAAATATTTTGTACTTAATGAAATTAAGTTTTTAATAATAGAGTTGTAATTTTTATTATAGTATTTCTTTTGTAGAGTTAAGAAGTAGAGAAGCTAATTAAATTTAATCATGATGAGTGAAAATTATGCTAGTTCCTATAATATTGAAGTTCAGATTGAGTAAATTAATCTTGTTCTTAAGATTCTAGTGTATATTTAGCCTTTATCTAATCATCTTGCTGTGAGTTATTGGGTCGACATAAAAGTCGTTATCAATTGAATATTTTTATCTTATAGAACAACTATTAAAAAGTTTAATGGAACTGATATCATAAGACACAAGAGCTTAATAATATTTTAAGTAATGTTATTGCTCTTTGAGGATACTGTAATTCTGAAGAATAAAAATAAGCTATAAATAATAGTTTAGATATTTTTGATATTTTAGGAGTATGCATATTAATTCCCCAAAAATCTCTATAGTTTTACCAGTTTATAATAGAGAGAAGCTCTTGCCATTAGCTATTGAAAGTTGCCTTATACAAAGTTTCAAGAATTTTGAGCTTATTATTATAGATGATTGCTCAAAAGATAATAGTGCCATTGTTGCTAGGAAATATGCTGAACAGGATTCAAGAATTAAGATAATAACAAATAAGACTAACCAAAAATTACCTGCTAGTTTAAATATTGCTTTTAAAGAGGCTAGAGGGCAATATTTTACTTGGACTTCCGATGATAATCTTTTTCACGAAAATGCTTTGGATAAAATGGTTAGTATACTTGATAATTCTTTAGATATAGGGCTTGTATATACTGATTATACTTTAATTGATGAGCATGGTAGGGTAGGTGCAAGAATCTATCAAGAATCTTTTGAGTTTTTACCAATTAGGGATTGTGTAGGTGCATGTTTTTTATATAGATCAGATTTAGCAAAACAAATAGGTGGATATAATGAAAATATGTTATTAGTTGATGATTATGAATATTGGCTACGGCTTGGGCTTGTCACGAAATTTGCTCATTTACCTGAATCTTTATATTTCTATAGAGTTCATAACCAGAGTTTAACAGCTGAACACAGTTCAGAAGCAAGAAATGCTAAAAGAGCTTTAAAGGAATTATATAAGGACAAATATACTATCCCTGATAAAATTAAACCTATCAGTGATCTATATAATTGGTTTATTGATGATAAAAATTTAATTTCTTATTTTAAATTACTTAAAATAATTATGTGCAATCCAATCATTACTATTTCTTATATTATTAAAAATCTAAGACGTATTAGATAGTTTTTGATTGATAAAAAGAAAAATAAGCATATTATTAATATAAATATAGACGTGTGTGTTCTATGTCATTCCCGCAAAAGCAGGAATCCAGTAAAAACTATATAGAATTTGTAGTGTTTTATCTAAATTAAGCTTTTTTATTCTAGATTTCTGCTTTCGCTTGCAGGAGATCATGAATGTTTCCTGAATCATGCAAGCAATATTCAAATAATGCTAAATAACCAAGAATTCCTGAATTCATTAAATAAGCAGCAGCAAAAAGCAGTTCTTCATACAGAAGGACCGCTTCTTTTACTTGCAGGTGCTGGTACAGGTAAAACTAAAGTACTTACTTTAAGAATAGCTAATATTATACACCAAAATCTTGCTGCGCCTCAAAATATTCTGGCAGTCACTTTTACTAATAAAGCTGCAAAAGAGATGACTGAAAGGGTAAATAATCTTATTAATTGCTATGGTCTTAATATCGGTACTTTTCATGCTATGGCAGCTAAGATATTACGTGATCAGATAGAAAATTTAAATCTTGGCTTAAATAATAGATTTACTATTGCCAATCAAGACGATCAATTAAGACTAGTAAAAGACATAGCAAAGTTTAGAGATATTGATACTAAAAAATATGCTCCTAAGTTAATACATGTTATAATTTCTAGATGGAAAGATCAAGGGTTATTACCAAGTAAATTATCAACCTCAGATACTAATTTGCCTGTACAGAGAGTAGCAAAACTTGTTTATGAAGAGTATCAGCAAAATTTACTTATTTCTAACGTTTTAGATTTTGGAGATTTGTTACTTTACAATAATGAGTTGTTTATAAGGAATCCTGAAATACTGAAATATTATCAAAATAAATATCGATATATTTTAATTGATGAGTATCAAGATACAAATGTCGTACAATATTTGTGGGTAAGGATGTTAGCTAGCGTATATAAAAATATTTGCTGTGTTGGTGATGATGATCAGTCAATTTACGGATGGCGTGGAGCAGAAGTTGCTAATATATTACGATTTGAGAAAGATTTTTCAGGTGCAACAATTATTAAGCTAGAGCAAAATTATAGATCAACGATGCCAATACTTGCTGCTGCTTCTAATGTTATTAATAATAATAAAAATCGTCACAGTAAGATATTATGGACTGATCAAGAAAGCGGTGAAAAGATAAAAATCATCTCTTGCTGGAGCGATAAAGAAGAAGCAAGATATATTGTAGCTGAAATAGATAGGTTAGTAAGAGAAAAGCAGTATAATGCTGGTAATATTGCGATATTAGTGAGAGCTGGGTTTCAAACTAGAAGTTTTGAAGAAGCATTTATAAATAGTATGATGCCTTATAGAATTATAGGTAGTTTACGGTTTTATGAACGAATGGAGATAAGAGATGTACTGGCATATATCCGTATTGCTTTGAATCAAAATGATAGTTTAGCCCTTGAGCGTATTATTAACGTACCTAAACGATCAATAGGAGCTGTTACGCTAAATAAAATTAAATCATATGCACTAGAGCAAAATGTTTCTAATTTTACAGCTATTAAAGAAATGCTAGAAACAGGTGAGATTAAAGCAAAATCATATGAATCTTTAAAAGATTTTGTTACTAAAATTGATGACTGGCATGCGAGATTTAGTATAGATGCTCCGGTAAACGTAACTAAAGCAATACTTGATGATTCAGGCTACATTGAAATGCTTAAGGAAGAAAAAACTGAAGAAGCATTAGGTCGGATCGAAAATATCAATGAAATGCTAAGAGCTATAGCTGAATTTAATGATATTCATGATTTTATAGGACATGCTAGCTTAGTTATAGAAAATGAGGTACTTGAAACTAATTACGGAGGTTCTGTAACTATAATGACACTACATGCTGCTAAGGGGCTTGAGTTTGATGTAGTATTTTTACCAGGGTGGGAAGAAGGAATATTCCCATCTCAAAAATCTTTAGATGAAGAAGGAGAAAGAGGTTTAGAAGAAGAACGACGCATTGCTTATGTCGGTATTACGAGAGCTAAAAAAGACCTTTATATTACTTATGCAGAAAGCCGAAAAATGTTCTATGAAATAGTACGTTCTTATCCTTCAAGATTTATAAATGAAATCCCTGACGAAATTACAATTAGAACTTATTCTATAAAAAAATATAACTCCTTTTATAAGTTTTAATTAATTTTTTATTCTTAATAATACAAAAGTGTTTTACTTTTTTTATTAATTATTGTTTTATTAGTTAGTATAATAATTTAATTTAGAGGATTTATGGCTGAGATTACTAGGAATAAACATGAATTTGAACAAAATATAAATGCTAATGTTGGAGATAATTTAGTTGAGCAATTAAGAGGTGGTTTAGAACAAGCAATAGGCTTTTTATCGGAGGAGTTAATTAAAATAGGATCTGCAAGTCCAAATAAAAAAATTGATATAAATCATAATGATATTAAGCAAGCAACTCAAACATTTATATATGCTGATCCTAATGATCCCAAATATCAAGGTAAATCCGGTGGAGTTTTAAGTGTAACTGCAACTATAAAGGATAATGAAAAGAAAATCAAAGAATGGATAGAGAAAGGTTATGCTCCGGAAATTTTTGCAAAAATCAGAAAAGAAATGGAAGAACTACCAGATAAGTTAGCACAAGAATTATCGACACAAAAAGGTATAGATAATCTTACAAAGGAGCGTGTAAAAAATAATTCTATCTTTCAACAATTACCTTTATTTATTGTAGATAATAACGGTATAAGAGGAACAAATTCTATAGAGAAAAATAATATTCTAAATAAGATAAATCAAAATGTGGAAATATCTCAAAATATTGTTTCGACATTATTACAAGATAGAGCTTTATTAAAACCTTTAATAGAACAAATTACTAAATCTGCTAGTGATATTTTTGGTAAAGAAGATTCGTTTGTAGAAAATGTATGTGTTATAGATGAAAAGAGATTAACACCTGAAAATATAGATAAATTTACAGAGGTAACAAATCAAAATATACAAGTTTTTGAAAAAATACAAAAAAGTTTTAAAGGTGCATCGGTTAATGTTAACCAAATACAAGCAATTACTCAAAAGTTGTTGAATCTAGATCCATCATATTTAATTGAAAATAGTCTTAAATTAACTACTGACCTAAAAGAAGTTAATGACAAAGGCGTTTCATTATGGGAAAAATTTAAGTCAGTATTTACAGGGAAGAATTATTTGAAAGAAAGATTAGAAGAAGTTGTAGACAAATATGTTATAATGAATGCTAAATTTGTAGAAAAAGAAATTAATAATAAAATCTTTTCAAATGCTTTAACAAATACTGATATTATTACCGGTATAACAAAATTTATGAATGAAAATAAGAATAAAGTAGTAAGTAATCCTGAATTTAAAAATTTATTTTCTATTACAAGTGAGTCTGTTGTTGTTGAGCCAAGAAAAGTTAATAATATTAATTTAGCAGAACTCAGAAAAATTAATCCAATAGCATTTGATAAAGCTGTGTTTGAGAACTCAAAGCAACTCGGAGCAACTAATTTAAAATCGCCGAAAAACACTCCTAATGCTCCTATTCAAAATCAAAGAGCGATAAGAGGTAGGGGTTAAATTTTTATATTTGGTGGAATGCTTAAATATTTTTCTTTCCATAATTCATTATAAAAAATATGGTCTATATTGCCGCCTGATATTAATACAAGTAGTTTTTGAGGCTTAGATTGTGTCTTTAGCCAATTTATTACTGAGACCATATTTATAGCGCTTGATGGCTCACATGTTACTTTAAGTAAATGATTGAGCCAAACCGTCCAGTAATATATTTGATGTTCATCTGCTAAATAAAAATGATCAAGCCTTTTTAAATATTCAAGTGTACGTGCTGACACACTCAAAGTTTTAAGGCCATCTGCAACAGTATTCGGTGCATCTTTAAATCTAAAGATCTTATTATTTTTAACTGATAAGTAAGCATCATTAGCACTTAAAGGTTCTGAACCTATTAACAAACTATTCTGTGATATTAATTCTTTAGCAAGATACGATCCAGAAATTAAACTGCCACCGCCGCAGGAAGCAAAAATAGCATCAGGACTAAAGCCTAGTTGCTGCAATGCTTCATAGCATAACGTACCAGCACCTGCTATTGTATAATCACTATCAGAAGGAGGCATATAGTAAAACCCTTGTTCTTCATCTTGTTTTGCCTTTTCTTCTGCTTCTTGTCTAGTATCCGTGTATATAACTTTTCCGCCATAATGAAGTACTGCTTGCTGTTTTACTTGTGAAGTATTTAACGGTAAGTAAATTCTTGTTTTAATCCCAAATAATTTACTTGCATAAGCAAGACCAATTCCGTGATTACCTGTACTATATCCAACTATTTTATTAGGTAATTTGCCTCGCTCTTTTAGTTCTAATAAATGATTTAATACTCCTCTAATTTTAAATGCACCGGTTTTTTGTAATGATTCAACTTTAAAAAAAATCTTATGTCCTAGCATTCCACTTAAGCTTTCAGAGTGAATTATCGGAGTTAAATTTATATATTGCTTTATTCTATTATGTGCAATTGCTATATTTTGAGGGGACAAATTCATAAATATAATTAATAATGGTAGCTTGAAATCGTGTTGGTACTATATTATATAGTTAATAATCGGTATAAACTATATAAATTTTAAAGGTTTTTAATTGATGAATAAAAAGTTCCTGCCTCTTATGGCATTACGAGATATGGTAGTATTTCCTGGAGTAATTGTTCCTGTTTTTGTAGGTAGGCAAAAATCTTTGCAGGCACTATCTCATACTACAATTTCTGAGGAAGATAATAGCAAGTATATTTTAGTAACTTTGCAAAAAAAGTTTGATCAAGAATTACCAAGTAACAATGAGCTTTATAATATCGGTATACTTGCCAAGATTATCCAAATAGTGAAGCTACCTAATAATACAGCAAAAATCTTAATAGAAGCAATAGCAAGAGTAAAGCTAAGTAATATCAAAGGCGAGGAAGCTTTTGAAGCAAATTACGAAATTATTCCTGATGAAGAAATATTTGATGCTAATAATATGCGTTTATTAGTTGATAATGCAGTGCAACTATTTAGTAAATATATAGTTAACGATAAAAAAATGAATGCAGAAATTATCGAAACTATAAATAAAGAAATAAACAATGCTACTAATTTCATAAATATTATAAATATATTAGCTGCACATTTGATAACTTCACTTGAAGCAAAACAGCATTTATTAGAAGAAACTAGTCCATTTAAGCGTATTACGATAATTATTAGTACTCTTACTTCTAATATAGTTAATTCAGAAACAGAACAGGCTTTGCAGCAAAGAGTGAGGAAGCAAATTGAAAAGACACAACGTGATTATTATTTGCATGAACAAATGAAAGCAATTCAAAAGGAATTAGATGAAGATAAATCAGAACTTGCTGATATCGAGAAAAAAATTAAAAGCCTAACATTATCTAAAGAAGCTAGAGAAAAAGCAGAATCTGAACTTAAGAAGCTCCGTATCATGAATCAAATGTCAGCAGAATCAGGTGTAACGCGTAATTATCTTGATACCTTACTAAGTTTACCTTGGGGTAAGTATGATAATAACAAAATTGATATTAATCAAGCTGAAAAAATTTTAAATCGTGATCATTTTGGTTTAGAAAAAGTTAAGGAGCGGATCATGGAATATTTAGCAGTATTACAACGCTCAAATAAAATTAGAGGACCTATATTATGCTTAATTGGTCCGCCAGGAGTCGGTAAAACCTCACTAGTAAAATCTATTGCCGAAGGAATGGGTAGAAAATATACAAAATTTGCTCTTGGTGGTATTAGAGATGAAGCAGAAATCAGAGGGCATCGCAAAACTTACCTTGGATCAATGCCAGGTAAAATTATTGCACAGCTAAGAAAGGTTAAAACTAGTAATCCTGTTATGCTGCTTGATGAGATTGATAAAATGAGTTCTGATTTCAGAGGTGATCCGGCATCTGCTTTGCTTGAGGTACTGGATTCTGAACAAAATAGTCATTTTGTTGATCATTATCTAGAGGTAGAATATGATTTGTCAAATATAATATTTATTGCTACTGCTAATTCTCATGATTTACCAAGAGCTCTAAGTGATAGGATGGAAAAAATATATCTCTCTGGTTATGTAGAAGAGGAAAAAATTCAAATTGCAAAAAATTATTTGGTTCCAAAACAATTTAAAATGCATAAAATCAAAAAAGGTGAGATTACTATATATGATAGTGCTATTTTAGATCTAATTAGGTATTATACTAAGGAATCAGGTGTAAGAGCTTTAGAACGCGAAATAGGAGCATTAACTAGGAAAGCATTAAAGCAAATTCTAGCTGATAAAACTATTAAGCATATTGCTATAGATAGCAACAATCTTGAAGAATTTTTAGGTGTTAAAAAGTATAATTTAGGGGTTGCTGAGAAAGAAGACCAAATAGGTAGTACTACAGGGCTTGCTTATACTGAAGTAGGAGGTGAGCTTTTAACTATTGAAGCTTTAGTATTTCCTGGAAAAGGTGAAATAAAAACTACTGGAAAACTAGGTGATGTTATGAAAGAATCAGCTATGGCTGCATATAGTTGTTTCAGGAGTAGAGCAACTAGTTTTGGATTAAAATATGAAAATTATAAGGATTTTGATATTCATATTCATGTTCCAGCAGGAGCTATTCCAAAAGATGGGCCATCTGCAGGTTGTGCTTTATTTACTACTATTGTTTCATTAATGACCAAAATACCTGTACACCGCACCATAGCAATGACTGGTGAGATCACTTTACGAGGAAATGTCTTACCTATTGGTGGTCTTAAAGAAAAATTACTAGCAGCGAGTAGGGGGGGGATTAAAACCGTATTGATTCCAGAAGAGAATATTAAAGATTTAAAAGATATACCTCCGAATATAAAAGAAAGCTTAAGAATTATATCAGTTTCAAACATTGATCAAGTATTACAACATGCTTTGATAGAAGTGCCAGTAAATAAATAGCTTTGTTGCATGGTTTAGAAAATAGCCAAAATGTTATACTTCAGTTGTAATGAAGTGCTTTAAAGTTATATTTTATTTTAATTTTTTATAAAGAAGTTATGTTATACTACGAAAAAAAACAAAGGCACTTAACTAGAGGATAGAAGGAAACTGTTGGATTACTTACTGTCGGCACGTAGAATATTTTGATTTAATGATGTACGTTTATAGATATATTAATAGGTTTATTTTTTTTAAGAGGAAATCTAAGTGAAGCATATAGGATTAACACATCAATGTCAAGAAGCAATAATAAAATAGATGACAATTTTACGAAAAAAAGTGGCGGGAGTGACGGGGCTCGAACCCGCGACCTTCTGCGTGACAGGCAGACGCTCTAACCAACTGAGCTACACCCCCACTCTAGATAAGAGATAACAATATATATAACAATTCTTTTATTTCTGCAAGAGTAAAATACTTTATTTATTAAAAAATATGCAGAACTTAAAGCTCTAAATTTTATTGCTTATTAATATAATATTAGCTAATAAATAAAACTTATAAATAATTCTATTAATCTAAATTATTACTATTAGTTTAAATCTTAAAATTATTATCCTTTTACATATTTAGAAATCAGTTATTGAGCCTAATTTAGTACAAAAGCTACTAAAAATTAATTAAGATTACAACTAAATAAACCTAGAGATAGATGTACTAGAATATTTATATGTGTCTAAAATTATAAATCCAAAAATTATTTAAAAAATTTAATTTATAATAAAAGCTTGAAATTATCATAAATATAAATTAATTGTACAGGTGTTACTAAGTAACACCCATTATATTAATAATTATTTCAGGTTATAGAGATTATTTATGATTATTTCAGTTTCAGGTCAACACATTGCTATCGGTCATAATTTGCAAGAATACTCAAAAGAGAGAGCTACTCAAGTTATAAAAAAATATTTTACCGATATAATAAATATAGATATTCATTTTTCAAAAGAATGGATTAATTTTAAATGTGATATTATAGTAAAGTATAGCTCATGTAAGCATAATATAGTCAAAAGTAATGACACCTGTAACGATATATACGTAGCATTTGATAAAGCTCTGTCAAAACTTGAAAAACAGCTTAGGAAATATAAATCAAAATTCAGAAATCATCATACAGATAAAATAAAAATATCTGAAATTGCTTCTGAAGCTACTAACTACATTATTAGTTCTCAAACTCAAGTTCAAAATGAGAATGAGAATTCTAATTCTTGGGATCATGATAATCCAGTAATTGTTGCAGAAAAACCTATGCAAATACTTAAATTATCAGTAAAAGAAGCAGTTATGAAAATGGATTTAGAAGATTTGCCAGCAGTAATATTTAAAAATATTAATAATGATCGTATAAATATAGTGTATTATCGTAAAGATGGTAATATTTCTTGGATAGATTATAATTAATGTACATCATTTCTTATGATCGATAAAGATTACCCAGAGAGCTCTTTGGGAATGTTGAAGTTTGAAGCAATTCAAGCATTTAATTAATACTATTCTTAGGAGGATATTGAATCAATAAAAATCGGAGATAACACTAATTGGTATAGTACTGCAAAATTTAATAGGCTGGTAGAAATAGGTGATATTGGCTATCTTGTACTATTCATAATGATATATTTATTGGTGTTAATAGATTATGCTGTAATAAATGATGTGCTTTTATTGCTGGACCTAATTATATACAAAAAGATAGTTAAATCTAAGGAACTATGGGATAGTCTCTATTGCAAAATTTGTTAGATATTTAACTGATCAAGGTTTAGAATATATACAAGGCAACATAAAAATTTATATAAATCTTGCTAACATTTATAATGATGCTAACTTATTATACGTGTGATTTGTACTCTTAATATAAAGAATTTTTAAACGCTTTTAATGTGTTTTTAAGTAAAAAAGCAATAGTCATTGGTCCAATGCCGCCTGGAACTGGAGTAATATATTTTACTTTAGATTTAACATTTTCAAAATCAACATCACCTATTATTTTATTTGTAGCAGTTCTAGTGATACCTACATCAATTACTATTGCTTCAGATTTAAAATATTCTAAAGTTAATTTTAAAGGTGAGCCTATTGCTGCTACAACAATATCTGCTTTAGAAGTAATCGTACTTAAATTTTGTGATTTAGAATGACAAATAGTAACACTGCAGTCTTCTCTTAATAATAAAGCACTTAAAGGTTTACCTACTATATTTGAACGTCCAACAATTACGGCGTTTTTACCGCTTAAATTTTGTTCGTATTTTTTTATAACTTCTAAACAACCAAGAGCAGTACAGGGCACAAAGCCTTGATTAGAACTGCTATGTAAGTAACCAACATTTAAAGGATGAAAAGCATCAATATCTTTACAAGGCAATACAGCTGATAAAATTTTATCTTTATCTATAGAAAGAGGTAGAGGAAGTTGAACTATAATGCCAGAAATCTCACGATTGATGTTTAACTCATTGATCTTTGCTATTAAATCATCAGTATCAATATTAGTAGGTAGACTTAATAATAGAGTATCAATCCCTATTTTATGTGCATTTTTTATTTTGTTTTTTACATATATAACGCTTGATGGATTATCTCCTACTAGTATTATAGCAAGCTTCGGTGAATTTTTGGTCTTATCCTTAAGTGTTTGAATTTCTAGTTTTAAATCTGCCAATATTGCATTTGCTAAACCTTTACCGTCTATTATATTATTCACTCTCTCACCTTATTTCTGTTCTTCATATTTAGTAGTAGAATACTTAAAATGCAAAGCTTTGCCGTCAAATACTTTGCTGTAAGCATGATGAAGACTACTTGTTGCTTCAGCAAAACCAGTAAGAATTAGTTTAAGCTTACCTTCATAGTGAGCAATATCACCAATTGCATAAATACCGGAAATATTAGTTTGGTAATACACGGGATCTACTTCAATATGGTGAAGCTTAACATTTAAACCCCAATTAGATAAGCTACCAAGATCTTGCTTTAAACCAAAAAATGGTAGTAATATATTAACATCTAATTTGCGGGTATTACTTTGTAAATCTCTTACTATAACTGATTGAAGTGTGTTATTCTCACCTTCTAGTGAATGTAATTGATAACCGGTAACTAATTCAATTTGACCGGTTTCTGTAATTTTTTTTAACCGCCTTACGCTTTCAGGCGCAGCTGTAAATTTATCACGCCTATGCACTAAATATAATTTATTAGCAATCTCAGAAAGAGAAATAGCCCAGTCAACAGCTGAGTCACCACCACCTGCTATAACTATATTTTTACCTGCAAATTTATTTCGGTTATTGATAAAATAAAAAACCGATTTGCCTTCAAAATCTTCAATATTTGCAAGTGGTGGTTTGTTAGGGCCAAATGAACCTGCACCTGCAGCAATAATAACAACTTTGCCTTTAATAATAGTATTTTTTGAGGTTTTAATTTTAAAAAATTCTTCTTGTTTACTTAATTCTATTGCTTGCTGATTTAAGTGATATACAGGTTCAAAAGGAGCTGTTTGAATTTCTAACTGCTTTATTAGTTCTTCTGCTGCAATTTTAGGATATGCTGGTATATCATAAATAGGCTTTTCTGGATACAAAGTAATACATTGGCCTCCTACAGTTTTTTGAGCGTCTATAATATGACATTTCATGCCGAGCATTCCTGCCTGAAAAATTGCAAATAATCCTACCGGTCCGGCACCAATTATTATTACGTCAGTAGTATGTATCATTTTTATATACTTTAATTTTTAAAGAGAAGTTAATTGAATAATAAAGGAAATAATTAATAGTTATTGTTAATAGCCTACAATATAGATACTCGAGGTTTATATTTATAATAAATAAATTGTAATTTCAAGCAAAATGCTATATTTGATTATTACTTGGTACGTTTTGTGTAGCATATAGATAATTTATGAATCAACAAATTAAATAGCTGTTCTTTCCATCTAAATAAATTGCAATATTATATTATAACAAGCGGTAGAACTAATCTTGGTCATCTCTAGATTCTTTGGCTGTAGCCTAGCAATCTAAAATAACGTTTGCATTTGTATGATAAATGATATAACTAGTAATCTTAAGATCTTTGCATGGTGATAAATAAAAATATACTACTATAGTTGGTAACTCGCAAAAATTTTAATTTCTTTCTCTGAAGCTTTCTATATGTTAGTACTAATTTTGTTGCTCTTATTCTTCATGTACTTTGTAAAAAGTATCAAGTATATCATATATACTTTGATATAGTCTTTCTTCATTATTGAGTACATATTTTAAAATCAAGTTACTATGTAACTTAACATCCTAAATAATAATTATATCATTGCCAATAATTATATTCTTTGTTAGTAATCTTATATTTTTTTGTTAGGTCTAGAAATGGGAAAAGAAAATAGATTTTGTATAAACATATGGGTATTTTATATAAAACTAGATACCATAAATATGTACTATATTTGAGTTTTTTAATTAAAAGTTAATATTCATTCTATGAAGTAAAAATCTTTACAAAATCTAGTGAAAAAAATAATATCTTATATATTATGAAATAATAATATCTGTAGTTCATTACATGGTAATTTTTAGTATAGTTTTTTTTAAAACCGTTTCGGTGTTATTAAGTGTAGTAATAGGATTCTTAGCAGGTAAATATTCAAATGTTGAAAGAGATAGTATCTCTTCATTACTGTTTTATTTTATATCACCTATAGTATTTTTTACTATACCTGCTAGTACAACCTTAACGCTTTCAGCGTTAAGTGTTACAGTCGTAACCTTTATAATTGCAACATTATTATCATTATTTTCTTACTATTTTTTTGGCAAATTTTGGCAAGATCATACACGTAATATTATAGCTTTATCTGCAGGTACGGCGAATGGTGGATATTTTATGCTGCCTATAGCTGCAGCACTTTTTGATGATTATACTCTAAGTATTTATATGATGGCAGTAATAGGAGTTAATATTTATGAATGTTCCGTTGGTTTTTATATTTGTATGAGAAGCTTTGCCAATACTACCAATAGTATATTAAAAGTAATAAAATTACCAATTTTAAATGCCTTTTTTTTAGGATGTTTGTTTAGTTTTTGTGGTTTTACTTTACCTGATTTCTTAGATGATTTCATATATAATATGAAAGGGGCTTTTTCTATACTTGGTATGGTTATGGTTGGTCTTGCTCTTTCATCTCTGCAAAAATTCGAAGTGGATATAAAATTTACCATTGCTACTTTTGCTGCTAAATTTTTATTTTATCCGCTTGGAGTAGGTCTATTTATCATGTTTGATAATTTTATTACAGGCTGGTATAACAATGATTATTATAATGCTTTAAAGCTACTTTCTACAGCACCGCTTGCAGCAAATACTATAGTTATAGCGAGTTTACAAAAATTTTATCCTGAGAAAGTTGCTGCTACTGTGTTTTTATCGTTACTTTTTGTAGTAGTATATATGCCAACAATGGTTAGTATATTTTTAAGTGATTTAAGTTAATCGGTTTATATGCAAATTAATTCAATAAAAATTGGTCCCTATATTAATTTAGTGCCTCTTCAATATATACCAAAACATAAGGTTTCTTATGTAGAATTCGGTGATCCTAAAAATAAAAATATAATAGTATGTGCTCATGGTTTAACTAGAAATGCTCATGATTTTGATAAAGTAGCTAAAGAATTGAGCAAAAATTATAGAGTGATTTCAATAAATTACCCTGGACGTGGTGATAGCGAAAATTTTAAAAAAGCTAGTCATTATAATTATACAACTTATATTAAAGATACAGTCTTTTTTTTAAAAAGACTAAATATTAAAAGACCTATTTGGCTTGGTACTTCAATGGGTGGTATCATAGGTATGATACTTGCTGGTAAATATAAGAATATTTTCAAAAGTTTAATATTAAACGATATAGGTGCATTTATCGATGCTGCTCCTTTAGTTAAAATTGGAGATTATGCTAAAAAAACAGTAATTTTAGATGATTTAGCAAGTGCAAAAGAGCATCTAAAACTTATTTACGCACAATCTGGTATTAATGATGAAGAAGATTGGGATTATTTGACAAAATATAGTGTTATTTCTACATTTGGCGGAAAATATAAAATGAATTATGATCCTGCTATAACACAGGGAATGAAGAATGCTGGTAAACAGGATGATGTGGATCTATGGTCTGTATGGAATAAAATAAAGTGTAAAATATTAGTGATTCATGGTATTAGATCTCAAATTCTAACTAAATCTACTATTAGAAAAATGAAAGAAACAAAAGTTTTTGATCTTTATGAAGTTAAGTATGCAGGCCATACACCTTCTTTAATGAATCATGAAGAAATTAATTATGTCAAATCTTGGTTAGAGAAATTAGAACAACAAAGATAGAAATTAATAAATAATGATAATTATGAAAATTACTAATAAAGTACTAATAATTGGCTCAGGTCCTGCAGGGCTAAGTGCAGCCATTTATACAGCAAGAGCAGCTTTAAATCCAGTATTGATTAGTGGCATTCAACCTGGCGGGCAGCTTACTATTACGACAGATGTTGAGAATTACCCAGGTTTTGCAGAAACAGTGCAAGGACCTTGGTTGATGGAGCAAATGCTTGCGCAAGCCAAAAATGTTGGTACAGAAGTTGTCAATGATTATGTAGAAAAGGTAGATTTATTGGGAAGACCTTTTAAAGTATTTACAGGGCTTGGATATGAGTATAAAGCAGAGAGTATAATTATTTGTACTGGTGCAGAAGCAAAATGGCTTAATATACCTTCAGAACAAGAATTTCGTGGTTTTGGTGTTTCAGCGTGTGCTACTTGTGATGCTTTCTTTTTTAAAAATCAAGAAGTGATAGTAATAGGTGGTGGTAATAGTGCGGTTGAGGAGGCTTTATATTTAACTAAACATGTAAGTAAGGTTACTATAATACATAGAAGAGATAGTTTTAGAGCTGAAAAAATATTACAAAACCGATTATTAAAAAATCCTAAAGTATCAGTAATTTGGGATCATATAGTACACGAAATTATAGGCAATAACAACCCAAAATCTGTTGCAGGAGTTAAAATTCAGAATGTTCATACAAAAGAAATCAGTTTAATAAATTGTAGTGGTGTTTTTGTTGCTATAGGACATAAACCAAATACAAGTTTATTTACTGGACAGGTTGCAATGGATGATAATAATTATATTATTACTGTGCCAGGAACAACTAAAACTAGTATTGAGGGTATTTTTGCTGCTGGTGATGTTCAAGATAAAATTTACAGGCAAGCAGTAACTGCTGCAGGTAGCGGTTGTATGGCAGCCCTTGAAGCAGAAAAGTTTCTTAATAAATGAGCTTACTCTTATACTATTATCAGTTTTAAATTAAAGATTAATGATTATTAATTTCTGCTTTGACTTCTTTATAATTGTTATTCACAACGCTGATTATTACAATGAAAAACGAGGAAAAATTGTGGAAACAGCATCAAATATAAAATGTTTTATAAAGTAAGCATTCATTGAGTAAGAAATAAATGGTGAAAGATTAAACAAATTATGTGATACATATAATATTATATTCTAAGCAAGAACTGAAAAAATTATCAAATGAAGATATTTTGAAGGTATTAAAATTTTAATGAAGAATGTCATAAAAGTTTTGTAAACAGTTGTTCTTACTGTCAGATTGTTGGTAATAGCAGATAACTCCGCTTCTTATTCTAATTTGTCTCTAGTAAGATAATATACCTCTAATAAATAAAAAATTGGTGACGAATAAGATTATCAAGTCTTATTCTTTTCTCTAGAAAATTTATTAATTTTGGTATCTAGTGGACGTATATAAAGCGGTTCGATGGAGCTATTTAGCTCTATATTACTTACTAATTTACTAGCAATATGTCTACAAATGACCAATGCCTTAACTCTTGCAAAACGTGGCAAAATTATTATATTTTGCAAATGTATAATTTGAGAATATATAAACTGTAGCCCACTACCGCAGCATACTACATTCCCTTTTTCATGTTCTAACAGTTTAATAGCATGCCCAAAATCTATTAGTAAGGGCTTTTCTATTTTTCCTGATTTATAAAAAATCTGTAGATAAAGCTGTGAGCGATAAGCATTTAGAAATACATAGATTTTATCATAATTTTTAACTTGCCCTATGGCTCTGAAATAAGCATATTCAAAATTGCTTACTGCTACTGGTTTAATATTCTTCTTAGCAAATAATATACCTTTAGCGGCAGCTAAACCTATTCTAATACCGGTAAAACTACCTGGACCGTTAGTTACCGCTAAATAATTGAGTTCATCATATGAGCATTTAGCTGTTTTCATTACCTCTTCTATCATTAACATTAGATTTTCTGCTTGCATTGATGGACGTAATTCCTCTATATATGCAAGAATATTTAGACCTTCAGAAAGTGCTACTGATGTTGTATTATTTGTTGTATCAAATGATAAGATTTTCATTGTATAAATTTATATGGCTTAGTTGATGTTATTCCTATAAGAACAGAACATTATTTGCATTGAGCAAAGAATCCATCACAACAATGCTTGGCTAAAATGATATTATATAATCAATAAACGCCTGACGTGCTTCAGGTTGTTTATTATTATAAAATAAATACCTATTAAAAAAATAGTTTGTTAAAGTGAGAGCTTGTTTTTTTTCTTCTAACGTAATTTTGCTATTATCTAATAGTAAAAATTTAGGTAAAATTAACAACTTGTCTTTATAAGGCATGCCTATTTTATATGATAATGCTCTACCTGATTTAGGTGATACATAGCTTAAGTCAGTTGTTATATGACTAACTGCACATTTACTAAGATCAAGTTTATATCCTGTTTCAGCAAGTAAAGCTAGTTCAAAATTAATATAATCACGAAAACAAAAATTCTTTGATAAAGTATCTAAATAGTTCATTAGAAATGAGAAAAAGTTAGAATGTTTTTCTCTTTCATGAAAAAGATCTTTGATTAAAGATATAACTGAATTAAAAGCATATAGTTTAGCTTTATTTGTTATAAAGTGACCAATATAGGATTTAATAAGTTCACATTTAGCAATGCCTATGTGTTCATGTAGTCTTGCTTGCCAAAGAAAATCTACAATATTACCTTCTTGATATATAAATTTGCTTTTTTTAGAAGATTTATTTACAACTCCTGAGTATAAACCATGATTTGCAGTAAAAACTGTAATAATAAAAGAACTTTCTTTTAAATATTTTTTAGCAATTATTACTCCTATATCTTTGATATTCATAATTTTTTTAGTAATGCTTTAGCCTCAGATGAATTACCTGTATATACTATATTTTCATAATTAAGTTTGATTGCAGTAAATAAAGCAGCATGATCATCATCAACATTTGCGATAAAACCTACAACTTTTTCAGGAAATCTCTTACTTAAAGTTTTAAACATGAAATCAATTACTAGCATACCGTAATATTTTACACTGCCAGTCGGGGTTGTTAGCATAACTTTTCCTTCTATAGAAGATAAAAAATTTCTTGCTTCTTCCAAATTTTCTATTTCATACACTAAAGTGTTTTTATATTTCTTTTTCATTTAATTATCTCTTTTAAATCTTTTAAATGTGATATGGGGAATATTAAATCATAAGTTAAATCTTCAAACTTAGAGCAAATAATCTTATCAAATCCAAGCTTCAAAGCTTCTTTTATTCTTGTTTCTGCTTTTGCGGTTTTTCTTATTTCTCCTGATAAGCTTATTTCACCGAAGAAAATACTTCGCTCAGGTACAGGATTATTGGTTGCAGCAGACACTAAGCTAGCTGCTACTGCTAAATCTGAAGCAGGATCAGTAATTTTAAGCCCGCCTGCAATACTTAGATATACTTCATAATGAGCAAGGTTAAGTCCTATCCTATTACTTAGTACTGCAAGTATCATTGATAATCTATTGGTATCCCAGCCGACTGCTGAGCGTCTAGGTATTGCCATAATTGAAGGTACTATTAAAGCTTGTACTTCCATAAGTAGTGGCCTTGAGCCTTCAATCCCTGCAAAAATTGCTGTACCTACAACATTTTGTTCTCGCTTCATTAAAAATAATGCTGATGGATTTGTTACCTCAATAAGTTTGCTACTGCTCATTTCAAATACTCCGATTTCTCCTACACCACCAAAACGATTCTTATATGAGCGTAAAATACGAAAATGGTTATTATGGTCTCCTTCGAAATATAACACGGTATCAACTAGATGCTCAAGTATCTTAGGACCGGCAAGTTGTCCATCTTTAGTTACATGACAGCTTAATAAAATAATTAAATTATTTTGTTTAGCATAATTAACAAGTTCATGTGCACATGTACGAATTTGAGAAACGGTACCAGGAGGTGAAGATAATTCTCTTGTAGTAATTGTTTGAATAGAATCAATTACTATTAAATCAATATTACTCTTATTCACTTCTATGGTTGCAATAATATCTTCTAAATTAGTAGCTGCTAAAATATTGGTATGATTATTAACAATATTTAGTCTTATTGCTCTTAATTTTATTTGGTCAAGCGATTCTTCACCCGTAATATATAGGCAATTCGTCTTTGAAGTAAAATTGCTAGCCACCAGTTGTAATAATAAAGTAGACTTGCCAATACCTGGGGCTCCTCCTATTAATATAGCAGAACCACTAACAAGACTGCCACCTAGTACTCTATTAAATTCCGCTATTGGAGTAGAAATACGCGATTGTTCTGCTACGGAATCGGATAGTTTATCAAATTCTTTCTTACTACCTGTTTTAATAATTACTTTATTCGAACTTACTTCTTCAACAATACTACCCCATACTCTGCAATCAAAACATTGTCCGGACCATTTAGGGCTAATATTTCCACAATTAGAACATACATAGTGCTTTTTATCTTTACTCATAATATTTAAGTGTTATTTTATATATTTAGTTATGGGCAGTTTTATTGTAAGATTTCAATGTTACTTCAGTAATAGCAGAACATTGTTGTATAGCTCTTATTCATTTAGAATCAGGAATCTAGATAAAACAATACTAATTTAGTATGAAAATATAAAAAATTTGTGTTTTATATAATTATTACATTTCTGTTTCTACAGACATTATATTGAACAATTTTTAAAAGACACATAAAAATGTTTTGTGAGAATGACATCAAGAGGAACATATATTATACTTTAAAATTAATAATTTAGCTTTGCCATATAGTTTTATACGCAACATTTCAATATTTTTATCTAAAACATAATTATCTAGTTTAGCCATTTCAATAACTATGATAGTGCCTTCCTTAAGCCAATTATTTTTTATAAGCAATTTCATTACCTTAGGTACTATATTAGTATGATATGGAGGATCAATAAAGACAATATCGAAAGTCTTATTTGCTTTTGGTAGATTTAAAGCATTAATATTGACAAAGTTAATTTTATTATCAATGTTTAGAGATTTAGCAAATCCTGCGGCTACTTTTAATGAAAATGGATCTATGTCAATTAAAGTAGCAAAACCTGCTCCTCTTGATAAGCTTTCAAAAGCAAGGCTACCACTACCGGCAAACAAATCTAGTATATGAGCATTTTTATTAAATAATCTATCAGAGATAAACTCTCCTGAAGTTAATATACTAAATATTGCTTCTTTAAGTTTACCAGTTGATGGACGATATTTTATATTTCGAGCAGTAGGTATAATTTTATTTTGATATTTACCTGATATTATTTTTAACACTTATTTAGTTTTAATATTTCTTATAGATAGATTTTTTTTATTTTCTTTTATTCTTTCTGCACATCATTTTGTTAATTTTACTCTTAAATTTTTCTATAAATTTACTAGGCTTGAAACTTTTTTTTTATTTTTGCTTTCTTCATACTTATTTTAAAATATCTTTTTCCTTAGTTTTATCAATATCATTATTTACTATATTTGAATTTTCTTCTAGTTTTTTGGATTTTTCTATTTTGGCTTTTTATCTAGCTTTTTGTTTTTCTGTTACTAACTCATCAATACTGGTGGTGTGCTGTGAAATATATTTACCTAATTACACTAGTTAAATTTTCAAATAATTTCTGAAGATTATGTAAAGGTTTTAAGTGATTTTATAACGGCTGCATAGCTCCAACTAAAATACAGCAATAGCAATTTTAGTGGCATAACCTAATAACACAGGAAATATTATGAAAGATGCTGATGCTACTGCTATATTCTACTACCACAGCAAACTTTACTAAAAACTTTTTACTTTTGCCAAAAATTTGTTACGCTGTGAATCACTGAAGTAGCATCACTTAAATTATAAACTATGCACTTGCATCAGTAAGTATAACATCGGTAAGATGAGCATATTCAATATTTGCTTATCAAATAATTATTTTTTTATAATTAGCATTAATAAGCTCAGCCCTTTTCCATAGAAGTTTTTACAATTCTTCTGATATAAAAATCTATTAGTTAAAACTGCTTCTTACATTTGGAATTTTTGCACATCTGTTTATCATTACCTTTGAAAAAATACTGATTTAATAAAATGATTCAGTGAAATATTATTCGTTATATAATTACGGTAATAATTTAAATTTAATGTTATTATTTCTCTAGCATGTTTTGAGTTAAGAATACTTCTTTATAATCTCCTGAATTAAGGTTCCCTATTTTAAAGCTACCATATTGAATTCTAATTAGTTTATTAACCTTTAGTCTAAAATATTCAAATATTTTTCTAATTTCACGATTTTTTCCTTCAAATAACACTACTTCAAACCATGCATTAGTATGATTTTTTCTCAGTAACTTTATTGAGTGAGGATTATAAAATATTCCATTAATTTCTAAATTATTATAATCACTTTTTAGTAGCATATCTGGATTACCATAAGCTCTAACATGATATACACGTTTTAGCTTATTTGATGGAAGTTCAAATTGCCGAGCTAAATCACCATTATTGGTAAGTAATAATAAACCTTCACTATTTAAATCTAACCTACCTATAGAAATGACTCGTGGTAAACCAATTAACTGCTCAAACACAGTTTTACGTGATAAGGGATCTTTATTAGTAGTAATTAGACCGAGCGGTTTATAATAAATCCAAAGCCTTGGTTTTTGTGAATTATTGATTAATAAGCCTGATACTTCAATTTTATTATTAATACCAACATTTTTAGCAGGTGATACAACTACAATACCATCTACTTTTACTTGTCCGCTAATTATTAGTTTTTCAGCGTCTCGTCTTGAACAAACTCCTGCATTACTAATTATTTTGGCTAATCTATGCATTTTATTGAATAATGATTTTATCACTATTGCATATGCTATAAATGCAGATGTTTCAATAAGAAAATATAAAAATGCTACCGATAAAGCAATATTAAATATTTACTTCTTTATAGCTAGCTATACAAATAAACCTATATATTAAGTAATTTGATATAAATTATTAATAAAATTATACAATGATAGTTTTACTTAATTAAAGTTAGAAAATTTTTAACTCTTTTCTGCAAATCAATATATTTTTTTATAATAAAGTTTTTAACTAATAACTATGTTAGCAATTATTAGTTTATTGTACAGCAAAAAGCAGTAAGGTATTGATAATAAATTTCAAAGCGAGTGTACTAAAGCAGATATAAATACGTGAGTGTCTTAAAAAATTAGTTTAATCCTATTAATTTCAGGTACCTGCTAGCAGTATGACATATTGCCTATAGTACTAGCAAAGTACTTAATTTGGTTTATAATGTATTATATTTTTTAAATTAATTTAGAGATTAATCTTCAAGTCAGCAAATGTTTAATATCTTGAGCACTGAGAAAATATTTTTTATGGTAAAATTATTTCTATGGTCAGTTTTAAGATCCTTCTCATATACCTTAGCAGTATTTGTAAATGCTCTTTAATAACGTTATTAGTTATTAAACATAATATAGGTGTGTATCTAAAGTTAGTAGATTATATAAATTATTCTCTATTTATTGGATCACTTAATATTAATAATAATTTTGTTATTTGACTTATTTATAATTAATCAGTACAATTTATCATTATTTTCACCAAGCTACAAAGCAATATTTATATGGTGTATGGTAATTCTGGTAGTTTTTATTTCATTTAGTTTTTAAGTAATTATACTTTAATTAATTTTGCTAATATAAAATAGCATTTTTATTTGGAAGCTTAATTCCTACAGCATTATATCTAGTTTAGACTTGTAATGTCCTTGATGATTAAAGTTAGAAATTTAATTAAGGAATTAAATGCTATAGCAAAATAGTAATCTGTACAATCATTAGTTTAGACAATTTTATCTTTTGCTATTACTAAATTAATACTCGGAATAGGAGTATGATAATTGTAATAATGCAGTCAAAGCAAAAATAAAAAATTTTTATTATCTTGAACTACAAAAATATTTAATTATTACATTGGTGATAAGAATATTTATAATATACTAGTTAGTATTTTACTAACTGAAAAATCTTTTAATTAATAGTGGTTAGAAAAAATAAAAAGCATGGAAATATTATTTGTCATGTTGTGGCGTGATTGGCTTTGCATAGTTCAGGAAACAACTAAAAGTACATACTATAGTTTAAATGCATTACTTAGAAATATAACCTATGATAGTATATTTTAGAGATTCTGCAATTAAGTTGCTGGGAATAACAACGAGTTTTTCAAGTATGTAACAAGGCCATCATAGCTGCAGTATAAAAATTTAAGCCGAGTTAAAAGCTCTTTTCTCTAAATTACTAAATTTAGAATATTGACTATCATAATAAAGCTGAACATTTCCAACTGGTCCATTACGATGTTTTGCAATAATTATATCAGCAATATTATAGACTTTATTGAGCTTATCTAGCCATTCAGCATGCCTAGCATCACCTGCTCCAGGTTCTTTTCTAGTTAAATAATATTCTTCACGATAAATAAACATTACTATATCAGCATCTTGTTCTATGGTTCCTGATTCTCGGAGATCAGATAGCATAGGTTTTTTATCTTCACGAAGTTCTACTGCTCTTGATAGTTGGGATAAAGCAATAACAGGCACGTTTAGCTCTTTAGCAATCGCTTTTAAACCTTGTGTGATTTCTGAAATTTCACTAACTCTATTTTCAGATTTACTTACTCCTCTAATTAGTTGTAAATAATCAATAAATAATATACCTAAATTATGTTTACGTTTCATTCTTCTAGCACGAGTTCTAATAGCAGAAATAGATAGAGCTGGAGTATCATCAATAAAAAATTGTAATTCTGATAAAGCAGCTGCTTCCTTACGAAGACGATTATATTTTTCTTCACCAAGGATTCCTGTACGAAGAGAAGTAGAATCAATTCCTGCACACATTGAAAGTAGACGAGTCGTAAGCTGTTCTGAAGACATTTCTAACGAAAAGAAACCTACCGATTGAATTTCTTGATTGTCTTGAATGTTCTTAATACGCATATTATTACAAGCATTAAGAGCAAGGTTTATAGCAAATGCTGTCTTACCCATTGAGGGGCGCCCAGCAAGAATGATAAGATCAGAATTATGAAAACCAAACAATTTATTATCTAGATCAAACAAACCAGTAGATATACCGATTACATGATCATTATTTTTCATCGCTCTATTGATGCTAGCAAGTGACTCAGAAATAGGAATACCAATTTTAGTAAAACTCTTTTCATTTAAACCTTCACTAGCTAAATCGTAAAGTTTAGCTTCAGCACGTTCAATTTGTTCTTTTGCTTCAATCTCTAATGAGGAATTATAAGCATCGTTTACTACTTCTTCACCAATATTTATTAAATTACGTTTTATAGCTAAATCATATATTATTTTGCCATAATCAACTGGATTTATCACCATCATTGACATGGTTATTAATTTTGCTAGATATTCTGTTCTTTCTATTTCATGAAATAGTTCATCTTGAACAAGCATACTACGTAAAGTTATAGGAGTAGCTATGAGACCTTTTCCAGTAATTACTTCAATTGCATTATAGATTTTTTGATGAATAGGTTCAAAAAAATGCTCTAAGCGTAAAAATTCTGATACATAATTTAGCAATTCATTATTAGTGAGAATCGCCCCAAGTAGCATTTGTTCTGCTTGAATATTTGAGGGTAAAACTCTAGTTATAGGCAGATTATCCTCTTTATTAGTAACTATTTTTTTTTCATTATTTACTTTATTACGGACCATTTTATTTTCTAAAATTATTATTGTTGTAAAGCCAAACAAGGAATAGATACCTGTTATTGTCATTACAAGCTATTGTAAGGGGCGTGGCAATCTAAAAAAATGCTAACTTTTTAGCATCTTTTACTTAATAATTGCTTGATCAGAACTTAAAGTTTTTTCTCTCAATGACACATGAGATAATATTAATCAAGTCCATAGTATTTCTTATTCTTTTTTGCTGCATGCATCGTACGCTCCCTATCCACTAGACTTTTTTTTGACTAATAATACTTAATTAATCATTTTACGAGTCTTTTTTAATACAAATTTTAATAGTAAAATTACTACTTATATTACTTATTAATAAATAATAATTAATTTTTATTTAAATACCATTCCATCGTTTAATTAAATTAGTTTCAATGTCGAAA